>JAJBTJ010000079.1 GCA_020860905.1 Parabacteroides sp.
AAACTTTGTGCCGTTAACCGTACGGAGGAGGATTTGGCGAATATAGAAAAAGCCTTAGTCGAGTTGGAAGAGAAATTCGATACCAGGCTCCGCGTTGAAAAGGATTTCGCTTTTCACCAGGCCATTGCGCAAGGGGGGCATAATCCGGTAATCAGCTCGCTCCTGCTGATTATTACCCCGGATATTTTGAAGTATTACCAAAAATACAAGGTATGTGCAGTTCCGCAAAAAACGGTGCATGCTGAGCACCGGGAACTGTTGCAAAAAATAAAAGACCGCGATAAAGACGGGATGAAAGAGTTGGTACTCCGTCATTTATCGAACCTGATCGAGTTTGCCAAGATGTCGGGTGAAGGGAATATTCCGGAGTTCGAATACGGGCGTGAGTGAGTAAAAATGTTCCGGATGGAGGGATGGTTCCGGCAGTTGGGTGGCTACATCCGGGTATGATACGGTTACCGAATGTTTTTTCGATGTCGGTCGAAAAATAATTTGACAATTGTCAAAAGATATATTGATAATTGTCGAAAGTTCTTTTCACAATTATCGAAAGTTCTTTTCACAGCTGTCGAGCGTTCTTTTCACAGTTGCCGAATTATTTTTTCCATAGCTTATGCCCCGGCAGAAACGGTTCAAACGTTTCTCTCCAGGCAGGTACCGGGAATCCGGCAGTTCCGGGAAAACAGGGAACGAAAAACGACAGGGCGTCTTTATCGAAAACTGTTCGTTAAAGACGCCCTGCTGCTTACATGTAAACCGTCAATACCCCGGATTCTGCGTCATATTCCGGTTATTGTTCAAATCCGACGACGGGAGCGGATATACATTATATACATCCGATACCGAAGCGCCTGCCGGCACGCCCCCTTTCCAATCCCAGATATACGTATCGGTAGTAAACAAGCCGAAATGAACCAAATCGGAGCGGCGGCGTCCTTCCAGATAAAACTCGCGCGCCCACTCGTCGATTAAATCTTGCCCGGTTACGGTATCCAGTAAGCCGGTATTCGCCCGTTTGCGGAGTTCGTTCACATCGTTCAGTGCGCTGCCGGAATCGCCCGAGCGGAAAGCCGCCTCCGCACGCGTAAGGTACGCTTCGGCCAGCCGGAACAACGGAATGTCGGTATCCGGGAATTTTACGTCGTGCGTTGTTCCGCCGTCCGAACGGATATTCTGCCATTTTACAATCGAAAGTCCGTCTTTGAAACCCGTAATCTGCGTAACCATTTTTATTTTCCGGTCGGTGCCGCCCCCTACGCCCGAGTAGAACAACGCCCGGTCGTCGCCGGCAGCCCGTACCATATCTACGGTACGCGTTCCGTAACCCGCATCCACCGCGTCGATTTTCTCATCCGAACTCAGGTCCACCCCGTCGGTACTCGTTCCGGCAGGCAACATCGGCACCGCACTCAAATCGGGAAAGAACTTCTGCACCATCGCCGCCCGGGCGAAGATACACGACCACGCATCCGTGGTACCGGCAAACGGCATGCCCGCAATACGCGTACCCGAAACCAGCATGAACGAGCCCCCGTAGCACCGCGTCCGCAACCCGTCTTGCCGGATAGGCAGGATAATCTCCTGCATGGCCGCACCGTTCTCGTCGTTGTCGGCCATAAACAACTGCGCATAATCCGGGCATAACTCATAAGCCGAATCGATTACCTTTGTCGCATACGCTTTCGCATTCGCCCAGTCGGCCGTACCGGTATACACTTCCGCGTTCAGGTAAAGCCGGGCGCGCAGCAGCCAGACAGCCGCTTTGTCAGCACGTCCGTAAGCCGCCTGGCGGGGTTCCGACATAGCCGGCTCGATGGCAGCCAGTTCGTCCTGGATATACTCGTACAACGCTTTGCCGCCTTTTTCAACCGGCAGCTCGTCGTCGAAATGTTCCTTGAAAGGCGCCTTGCCGAACAAATCGAGGAAATACCAGTAATGCAACGCACGCAGGAAACGCACTTCCGCCCGCTGGCGTACCGATTCCTCGTCGTCCAGCCCTTCGATGTTATCCAAAAAATAATTCATTTGCAAAATATCGTACCCCAGCCGGGTATACGCCCATTCCACGCGTTGCAGCGACGGCGTCCACGACATGTTGGTGAGCTCGGGAATCCCCGCATTATCCTGCCATGCCCAGATACACTCGTCGGTACACAGCTCGTTCAGGTTGAACACAGTACGGTAAAAATTGGATTCGCCCTCGTCCTGTCCGTCCAGGTCGCCGCTGCCGGCAGGCCCTTGTTGCCCCGACAAACCGAGCAACGCATACTGCTTGGCGAAGGTAGCCTGCTGGTCGAATTCGAAATTCATTTGCGGATCGATGGGACTCTGGTCCAAATCGGCGATGCACGAGGCGGTGCCGAGCGCTACGGCAGCCGTAAGGGCTGCGGAACAAAAGAAATGTATATAATTTTTCATCTTGCGTTTGATTGAATGTACTGTTAAAATTGCAGGCTCACCCCTAATAAGAAAGTCATCGCCCGCGGATACGGATTATTATCGACACCCGATTTTACTTCCGGGTCGATACCGTCGTAACCGGTGATAACGAACGGGTTCTGTACCGTTCCGTAAATACGCCCGGCAACCCCTCGGTACGACTGGGTTTTGAATAACCGGTCGAACGAGTACCCCAACGTTATGTTGTCGCACCGCACGAACGAGGCGTTCCGGATAAAATAATCGCTCATGTAGTAATCGCCTTGCCCGGAAAAGCCCAGGTCTATCGCCGCTTGGCTGGTGTTCGAGTACGCATTGTTACCGTATAAACCGGTAACGCTTACGTTCGCTTTGTTGCTCAGGAAATCGTAATACACATAATTGCCCAGGCTGGCGCGGAGCGAGAAACTGAAATCCCACTGCTTGTACGTCATCCGCGAGGTAAGACCCATCAGGATGTCGGCAGCCGGCTGGTGGAAAATATACTTATCGCCCTCGTCGATGGAGCCGTTGCCGTTACGGTCTACAAACGTATTCTCGATGGGTTTGCCGTTCCCGTCGTACGCCTGTTGGTATACATAGAACGCGTTGGCTGCGTAGCCCACCTTGTTTACCTGCACCTTCGTATTGTTTCCCTTCGATATTTTATCGCCCGTTTCCACATAGTAATCCGAGTCGTTCCCGTCGTTCAGGCGGGTTATCTCGTTATGGTTCCAGGTGATGTTGTACGAAACATCCCACAGGAAATCGTTCGTGGTTATCGCTTTGGCGTTCGTCGAAAATTCCACCCCGTAATTTTTCAGCGAACCGATATTCTTGGTCATCTGCGCGTTGAAGTTGGTGCCTACTGGTATTTTTACGTTATTCAGCAAATCGTCGGTTTTCCGGTAGTACCCATCGAGCGAAGCCGTGAAGCGGCCGTTCAGCATGCCGAAATCCACTCCGCCGTTGTAGGTAGTCGTTTTCTCCCATTTCAAGTGCTTGTTAAACGCCTTCGCCCGGTTGGTCGTATAATACGTATCCCCGAACGGATACTGCGCATAATCGTTACTCATCACATACACCGGCACGTAAGCGAAATCGTCGTTGATATCCTGCTGCCCCGTGATACCCCAGCCCAGGCGTAACTTCAGGTCCGATAACCATTCCGTGTTTTTCAGGAAAGCCTCTTCGTTGATTTTCCAGCCCAGCGCCAGCGACGGGAATTTGCCCCACCGGTTCCCTTCGTCGAAACGCGACGAACCGTCCCAGCGCATGGTAAACGTGAATAGATACCGGTTTAAGTACGAATAATTCAGCCGGCCGAAGTACGAAACCAGCGTGTTGCGTGTAGCGGTAGCCGTTTGTTCGCGCAGCTTGGCATTATACGGCTCGTCGGTTACCGGGTCCCATCCCTGGCCGATTTCCGAATTGTTCCGGTGGAAATGCTGCTCTTCGCCACCGGCCATAATATCGAAATCGTGCGCCCCGATCGATTTCATATACTGGGCGTATACATTATAAAAGAGGTTGTACTTGTATTCCGACGTCCGGCCGTTCCAGCCGTAGTAATTGTTCGCAAACGAATAAGGCGAAAGCACCGTAGTCTGCGCCCCTTCGGCATACTCGCCTCCGATGGAAGCGTGTACATGCAAATCGGGCAGGAAGTGCACCTTGTAATCCACATCCGCATTCCCCACGAAATCGTTGCTGTTCGCTTTGTCGCTTTTCTGTTCCAGCGCCGCCACCGGGTTCTGCGCCGAGTTGTTGTTCGGCGTGTACGTCCAGGCCGGGTCGCTGAAACCGCTGGTAGGCGACATGTTCTGCCAATACCCACCCGAGAACTTGTACGGTTCGCCGTCCATGTAAACCGGTTGGGTAGGATTCACGGCCAAAGCGCCCCCTACGGCAGCTCCCGTATCCGCATACCGGTTCTTCCCGTTCATGTATTTGGCATTTACATTGATTTTCAGGTGGTCGTTCAGCAGGGAAGGCGAGAGGCTCAACGACGCGGTGGTACGCCGCAGGTACGAAGTGCGGATAATCCCGTTGTCGGCGGTATAACCTAAAGCGATGCGGTACGGCAGGTTTTTCAGGCCGCCCGAAACCGAAACATGATGGTCGGTACTAACCGCTGTACGGTAAATTTCGTCCTGCCAGTCGGTATCGGCCGTACCCAGCGGAGCCGGCAGGTTATCACCCCACAGTCGGTGTGCATACGCCCGGTATTCGTTGCCGTCGAGCACCTCGTACCGTTTCCGGCTGGTGGCTACCGATACGCTTCCGTTGTAAGAAACGCGCGGCGCCTGTCCGCCCTTCCCTTTTTTCGTCGTGATGATAATTACCCCATTCGAGGCGCGCGAGCCGTAAATGGCCGTAGCCGAAGCGTCTTTCAATACGGTGAACGTTTCGATGTCTTCCGGGTTTACCATCGACAGGCCGTTCGACATCCCTTTGATACCTTTGTTATCCAATGCCAGCCCGTCGATAACGATCAGCGGGTCGTTCGAGGCGTTGAGCGACGAGCCGCCCCGGATGCGGATAGTAGCGCCCGCTCCCGGCGTACCGTCGTTCGAGATAACGCTTACCCCGGCCACCTTTCCCGTGAGCATATCCTGCGCGTTCGTAGTAATCCCCTTGCTCAACTTATCGGGCTGGAGAGCGGTAACCGAGCCGGTGGCGTCGTTTTTCCTTACTTTGCCATAGCCGATAACCACCACGTCGTCCAATACCTCCGAGTCTTCTTTCAACAGGATGTTCATCGAAGCGGATGCCGGTAGTTCCTGTGTTTTATATCCGATATACGATACCTGGATAATATCGCCCGTTTGTGCATTCAGCGTGAACAACCCGTCCAGGTCGGTAGTAGTTCCGTTCGTCGTTCCCTTCACGATAATATTGGCGCCGATAGCCGGCTCGCCGGTTTCGTCTTTTACGATTCCTTTCACGGTGAGCTGCTGCGCCGACAGGTCGAACGACAGGCAAAGAACCGTTAAAAGAGCGAACAGGTATCGGAATGCGATGCTTTTTTTCATGCCTTTCAATTTAAAGTTTTCTTTTTTGTTTGTGGCGGAGATACGGCCGTGCGTGTTACGGAACGGCCGTATCCCGGTTGTTTTTTTATATCTCCTTGATGCTGATAGCGTAACCGCCTCCGTTGGCCGCTTTCAGGTTCAACCGGCTTTTGTTCGTTACCTTTTTCCGGCTGATTACATACGCCTGCGGGTTCGTTTCCCAGTCGGCGTCTTTGGCATCCGCGTAGATTACCGCTTCGTACTTTTTACCCGGTTGCAGGAAATCGAGCGCCAGCGCCGACTCGTGTCCGCCTTCGCCGGCCGTACATCCTACAAACCAGTTATCCGTTCCTTTGGCGCGCCGGGCAATCGTAATGTACTGTCCGGGTTCGGCTTCGAGGTATTTCATTTCGTCCCAATCCAGCGCTACGTCTTTGATAAACCGGAAAGCGTCGGGGAAACGCTGGTAATTTTCAGGGATGTCGGCCGCCATCTGCAACGGGCTGTACATCGTTACGTACAAAGCCAACTGGCGAGCCAGCGTAGAGCGTACGCGCGACGTGTTACCCGGGTTCATCTGGCTGCAATCCGTTTCGAAAATGCCCGGCGTGTAATCCATCGGGCCCCCGATTAACCGGGTGAACGGTAAGATGGTGGTATGGTTCACGTTGTTGCCACCGAACGATTCGTATTCCGTACCGCGCGCCGATTCGTTGCCTATCAGGTTCGGATAGGTACGGCACAAGCCGGTAGGACGTACCGCTTCGTGGGCGTCGACCATAATCCCGTAACCGGCCGCTTTCTTTACTGCATACAAGTAATGATTTACCATCCACTGCCCGTAATGGTGTTCGCCGCGCGGGATGATGTTGCCTACATAGCCGCTTTTTACCGAACGGTACCCGTTGTCTTTCATAAACCGGTACGCCTCGTCCATGTGCCGTTCGTAATTCCGCACCGAGGCCGACGTTTCGTGATGCATCATCATCTCGACCCCTTTTGCCGCCGCATACCGGTGAATCTCCTGTACGTCGAAATCGGGATACGGCGTTACGAAATCGAACACGTAATCCTTGCTTTTCCCGAACCAGTCTTCCCAGCCCTGGTTCCAGCCTTCCACCAATACCGCGTCGAATCCGTTGGCGGCCGCAAAGTCGATATACCGTTTCACATTCTCCGTATTCGCCGAGTGCCGGCCGTTCGGACGTGTTTTCGTATAATCCGTTTCGCCTAATTTTACCGTACTCAGTTCGTCGGTATACGCCCAGGTGCCTTTGTTGGTAATCATGTCCCACCACACCCCGATGAATTTCACCGGTTTAATCCACGACGTATCGTCCAGTTTGCACGGCTCGTTCAGGTTCAGGGTAATGCGCGATGCCAGGATGTTACGTGCATCGTCGCTTACGATTACGGTACGCCACGGCGATTGGCAAGGCGTTTGCATATAGCCTTTGTCGCCTACGGCATCGGGTGTGAGCCACGATTCGAACATGAGATTTTCGTCATCCAGGTTGAGGTGCATACAAGCATAATCCACCAACGCCGCTTCGTGCAGGTTGATATACAATCCGTCGTCGGTTTTCATCATCAGCGCCGTTTGTACGCCGGTAAGCGAGAACGGCGTTTGCGACGAATTGGGTGTGATGGCTTTTTTCATCAACCCCCGTATTTCCGACAGGCGCGACGTAGTGTAATCGTATTCCTGCGTATCGTAATCGCCCGGAATCCAGAAAGCGGTATGGTTGCCCGCCATCGCGAACTGCGAACGCTCCTCTTTGATAACGAAGTAGGTGAGGTTCTTCTGCGCCGGAAATTCGTACCGGAACCCCAGCCCGTCGTTGAACAGGCGGAACCGGATTACCATCGTCCGGTCGTTTCCGGGCTGTTCCAGCGTAACCGCTAACTCGTTGTAATGATTCCGGATGGCCGATTCTTCTCCCCACACGGGCTGCCACGTTTCGTCGAATGCGGCGGTTTTCGTGTCTTTCACTTCGAATCCGCTGTAAAGGTCGGTCTTTTTGTCAAGTGCCGATGCATCTTTCCGTTGCTTGAATTCGAAATCCACCGCCGCGTCGGGGTCTTCTTTTTTCAGTTCCAGCCCTAAGCGGCTGGTTTTGATAACCGGTTTTTCCTTGTAAAACAGGTCGTACGTAGGAGCGCCTGCCTGGTCGAGGCGGAAGTTCATTTTCAGTAGGCCGTCCGGAGACGTGAGTTGTTGTGCGTTCACTGCTAACGAAAGCAGGAAGAAGCAACCGGTTACCAGTTTCTTTTTCATGGTGTTGTTGTTTTATAATGAAGTAAAATGTTAAAATTCGAGCAGATAGATTCCGTAAGGAGGGAAGGAGAGCGTTCCGTCCAGGGTAATGTCCGTTCCGGTAAGCACGTCGTGCGCCGCCTTTGCCGGCAAGATTTCCCGGTAAAGGCCTAACGGGAGCGTTTGCCCGCAGGCCGTTCCGTTCAGCATCACCACGACCGGGCGCCCGTTGTACTTCCGTTCGTAAACATACACCCCGTTCACGGGCGGGAAATGTTTCAAGCTCCCCCGGGCGATTACTTCGTTGCCGCGCCGCCATTGCAATAGCTTCTGCGTAAACCGGAAGGCTTCCTGTTGCCGGGGTTGCAGGTTGGTTCCCGTAAATACATTCGTGGTATCGCCCGCCCAGCCGCCGGGGAAATCCTTGCGCAGCAGGCCGTCGCCCTGCGCCTTGTCGCCGCTTTCCATAATCTCCGTTCCGTAATACAGTTGCGGAATGCCCCGTAGAGTGAGCAACAAGGTCATCGCCTGCCGGAAACGGTTCCGGTCGGACGCCTCTTTTTCATTCCGGCAAAAACGCGACGTGTCGTGGTTGTCGAGGAAGGTAAGCAGGCGCATCGGGTCGGCATACACCGCGTCTTGCGCCAGGTAGCTGTACACCGGGTAAAGCCCCTGGCCGTCCGTTGCGACGCGGTTCAGGATGTCCATCAGCGGAAAGTCCATCACCGTGGGCAGTCCGGAGTTGAAGGCGTCCGGCACCCAGCTGTTTTTCTGCCAGTAAGCAACGCTCACATTGTTGCCCGTCCAGGCCTCGCCCACGATATTGAAGCGGGGATACAGTGCGGAGAGCGTGTTACACCAACGGGCGCTCATGGCGGAGTCGATATACGGGTGCGTATCCTGCCGGATGCCGTCGATGCCGGCATACTCCACCCACCAGATACTGTTTTGAATCAGGTAGTCGGCCACGTACCGGTTGCATTGGTTCCAGTCGGGCATACATTCGGTAAACCAGCCGTTTACCGCTAAAGCGCGTATCGTGTCGGCCGCATGCACGTCCGAAGGCGCCAGGGTTTCGTAATTGGTTTGTACATACTGTTTGCCATGGTTGAACCAATCGGCGTCGGGCATATCCTTAAACAGGAAATTTTCGCTGCCGCAGTGGTTGAACACCATATCCATAATCACCTTGATGCCTTTGCCGTGCGCCTGTTCCACCAGTTGCCGGTACGTTTCGTTGCTGCCGAAACGGGGGTCGATTCGGTAGTAATCGGTGACGGCATACCCGTGGTACGAGCCGCCGGGCATGTCGTTTTCGAGCACCGGCGTCATCCAAAGCGCCGTTACGCCCAATCGCGAAAAGTAATCGAGGTGTTGCATTACGCCTTCCAGGTCGCCCCCATGGCGGCTGTCGGGCCGGGTACGGTCGGCCGTTTTTTCCAGCAAGCCGGCAACCGTGTCGTTATCCGGATTCCCGTTGGCAAAGCGGTCGGGCATCAGCAAGTAAACTACGTCGCCCGCATCGAATCCTTGCGCGTAATCCGTGCCGGTACGGCGCGGCCGGAGTTCGTAGGGAACCCGTTCGGTATGTTTTCCTTTTTTCAATAGAATATCGAATGTTTGCGGTGCGGCTCCCTGTATATCGAGATACAGGATTAAGTAATCGGGATTGGCGAAGCGGACGGTTTCCCGGATAGAAACGGCTCCGGTGGAAAGCGAAGGTTCCGCATCGGCCAGCCGGTCGCCGTAAAGCAAAACCTGGAGGGGCGTGCTGTCGATTCCCGCCCACCAGAAAGCCGGCTGTATTTTCCGGATATCGGTTGCCCGGAGGGAAACACAAAAAACAGTCAGTACGGCGGCGATGCAGAGAATCCGTCCGCAGGTCCGGGAAATACCCGGAGTTGAAAATTCGTGTTGCATGATAAAATTTTAAAAGTTAATCGGAATCGTCCGGGTTTTTACCGGATGGTGCAAATGTAGGGGGGCGGACGACGCCGTGGCGGGATAAGGAGTAAAAAAGTAACGCATTACACATACAATGCAAATGTAATGCGTTAATTATAAGTAGAGTGTGTTTTTTGTGGGGCTTGAAAAAAGTACTGGATTTTGCAGGTACGGCGGCATATTTATTCGGCCGGTTTGCCTATTTTCATCACTTCTTTTTCAAAATCGTCGCGGTTGCCGGCGGCTTTGTTCCGCATTTTCGTGCGGTAGTTGTAAATGGTGCGCACCGAGTACCGCAGGAACTGGGCGATTTTTACGCTGTCGGTAATGCCGAGCCGTATCAGGGCGAAGATGCGGAGCTCGGTGTTGAGCCGTCCTTGCTCTTTCAGCGCGAGCGGCATTTGCTCGCCCGGAGTGAGCAGCGCGTTGAAATCTTCCACGAACGACGGGAAAAGGTGCAGGAACGTTTCGTCGAAATTGGCGTAAAACTCTTTCAACTCGTCGTCGATGAACTGGGTCGATTTGATTTTGGCTATCAGTTCCTTTACCCCGTCTTTGGAGGCGATGCCGTTCAACGTATGGCGGTACGCCTCCATCTTTTCGATATACACCGAGCACTGGTCGATGTACCGCCCGATATACGCCTCTTTCAGATAGGCGTTTTCTGCTAAGGAGCGGTTCGCTTCTTTCAACTTTTCGTTCGCTTCATGCATCCGGTGGTTCAGCTTTTTCAGTTGGCGGTTTACGCACACTACCTGTTTGTGCTGTTTGTACACATAAAAAATGGCGAACAGCAGGAACAGCGCCAGCACGCTGATGCCCGCCAGCAATCCCTGCATCTTTTTCTGCTGCGAGGCGGTTTTGTCCTGGTAAGTCTGGTTGATGACGGGAAACATTTTCAGTATTTCGATGAGCCGCAGGCGCGCATTGTAAATGGATGCGTCGTCGATGCAGTACTTCATGTATCGGTACGCCCGGTCGATGTCGCCTTCCCGGTACAGCAACACCGCCAGTTCCCGCAGCGAGATATATTCTTTGTTGGCCGACTCCGCATCGGCAATCGCCGAGTACAACAACTGCTCTTTCTGCTTTTGTACGTCGTTTTTCAGCCGGTATGCTTCCGAGAGGGTATAGGTGAATTGCGGATTGTGTATCGCCTCCGGGTGTTTCCCGAGAAAAGCCACGAGGTTTTCGATGGCTTCGCCGGGCCGGTTATGGGCATTTAGCCGGTCGGCTTGCACGATGGTGTGGATAGCCGAGCCGGGAGGGTTTAGCAGCAGGATGGAATCGCGGTACGTATCCGCCAGCCCCAGGTAGTTGTCTATCTGCGACGGCGATAGCGCATATTCGGCCATAAATCCGTACAGGCTCCGGTAGATATGGTAATAATACGGAAGAAGGTCGGGCGGGAGCGAGGAGCGGTCGAGGGCGTTTATCAGGTCGAGCGCCTCTTTGAACATGCCCGCCTTGCTCTGTATTTCGGCTGTATACAATACGGCGGCCAGCCGGTACCGCTCGTTGCCGGTGCGCTGCGCTAATTTCTCTATTTCACGAACCACCGCACGCGCCGAGTCGGCGTTTCGCGAGTTGTACGCCTCGTACAGTTGCCGGAGCACGGCATATTGTTGCCGGTCGGACGCGACGCCCGGGAGCGTTTCGCGCAACCGCTCTATCTCTTGCGCCTTTTCCCGGGCATAGCCTTCTTGCCGGGCGAGCGTTTCGTCGAGTTTTTGCAGCAAGGCGGTTTCGCCGGTTTGCGCGGCCAGCGGAACGACACAGAGTAATATAAGGAGTAACAAGCCTGTTTTCTTCATGGTACCGGTCGGGAATTTTCAGGAATACAAATATAGTATTTTTACCCGATGTACCAACCGGCAGGGCGGAAATCGACTCGTTTTTTGCCTGCCGTTTCTCCCGGGGCGCGTTATCCGGTTGCGGGCGGAAGAACGGATTTCTTCTCTTGCGTTTCTTTTTTCCGGTTCGGCCGCCCCGCAAAGAGCTGCCTGTTATTTCTTCCACACCGGCCTGTCAAAATTAGGTTATTACGGGATTAACCTGTATATTTGCCGGCAATTTACCGAATAACATCAACATTTACCATTAAATACTACGTAATGCCTACCATTTCACAACGTGGAGTCGAAATGCCGGCTTCTCCTATCAGAAAGCTCGTACCGCTTGCCAATAAAGCGAAGGAAAAAGGGATAAAGGTGTACCACCTCAATATCGGGCAGCCCGATTTACCCACTCCCGAGGTCGCGATGGAGGCGATGCGCAACATCGACCGTACCGTGCTGGAATACTCGCCCAGCGAAGGCATCCGCAGTTTCCGCGAAAAATTGGTCGGTTATTACGCCAAGTTCCATATACAGGTTTCGGCCGACGATATTATCATTACCACCGGCGGCTCCGAAGCCGTATTCTTTTCGTTTATGGCGGCGTTAGACCCGGGCGACGAGATTATCGTGCCCGAACCGGCGTATGCCAATTACATGGCGTTCGCCATTTCGGCCGGTGCCGTGATTAAAACGGTGCCTTCGTCGATAGAAGAGGGGTTTGCGTTGCCTTCGGTCGAGAAGTTCGAGCAACTGATTACGCCCCGTACCAAGGCGATTCTGATTTGTAACCCCAACAATCCTACCGGTTATCTGTACACGCAAAAGGAAATGAACCAGTTGCGCGATTTGGTAAAGAAGTACGACCTGTTCCTTTTCTCGGACGAGGTGTACCGGGAATTTTGCTATACGGGGGCGCCGTATATCTCGGCTTTCCACCTGAAAGGCATTGAAAACAACGTAGTGCTGGTCGATTCGGTTTCCAAGCGGTACAGTGAGTGCGGTATCCGCATCGGCGCATTGGTAACCAAGAACGAGCAAATAAAAACCAGCGTGATGAAGTGGTGCCAGGCCCGGCTGAGCCCGCCTTTAATCGGGCAGATTATCGCCGAGGCTTCGTTGGATACGCCCGAAGAGTATATGCTGGAGGTATATAACGAATATGTGGAACGCCGGAAGTTCCTTATCGACGGGCTGAACCGTATCCCCGGTTGTTACTCGCCTATTCCGATGGGCGCTTTTTATACGGTGGCGAAGTTGCCGGTGGATGATGCCGACGCGTTTTGCGCCTGGTGCCTCTCGGAATTCGAGTACGAAGGGCAAACGGTGATGATGGCGCCTGCCTCGGGGTTTTATACTACGCCCGGACTGGGTAAGAACGAGGTGCGCATGGCGTACGTGTTGAAAAAGGAAGATTTGGCCAACGCTTTGGTTGTATTGGAAAAAGCCCTCGAAGCGTATCCGGGCAGGGTATTGTAAATTGTCCGGAGTGAAGCCCGGGTGTGCACGGCGCGACAGGCGAATCCCGGCTTTTTTCTGATGTGCGCTTTTCCGGGAAGGCGGAACGAAAAATATACGCGGCGCGGAAGTATGGAATGAAGGGTTTGAAATCTTCTGTGCTTCCGTGTTTGTTTTATAAATAAAAAGAGTCCCGGGTTTTTCCGGGCGGTCGAGCGAATGAACGTAGAACTTTTTATAGCGCGGCGCATCCATTTCAGTCCCGACGGCGGCAAGCAGGCTACGCCGCCCGCCGTACGGCTCGCCATGGCCGGCATTGCGCTGGGGCTGGCGGTCATGATTTTGTCGGTAGCCATCGTAACCGGATTCAAGAAGGAGGTGCGCAACAAGGTTATCGGCTTCGGGTCGCATATCCAGCTTACCAATTTCGATAATAACGCTTCGTACGAAACGCAGCCGGTGGTTGTAAGCGATACGTTGGCCGGTTTGTTGCGTGCCGTGCCGGGGGTGCGCCACGTGCAACCGTTCGCTACCAAGCCGGGCATATTGAAAACCGACGAGGATTTCCAGGGTATCGTATTGAAGGGGGTGGACGAAAATTTCGACTGGTCGTTTTTCGCCCGGAACCTGAAAGAAGGGTCTGTGTTTACCGTTACGCCGGAAAAAAGCACTACCGACGTGCTTATTTCGCGTACGTTGGCCGATTTGCTGAACTTGCATACGGGCGATTCGTTCCTTACTTATTTCGTGCAAGACGATGTGCGGGCGCGCAAGTTCCGTATTTCGGGTATTTACGAAACGGGTTTTGTTGATTACGACAAGTTGTTCGTACTTACCGACATCAAGCAGATACAAAGGCTGAACGGTTGGGAAAAAGACCAGGCCAGCGGCGTGGAGTTGCTGGTAAGCGATTACGGGCGGCTCGACGAGGTAACTGAAGAGGTGGACAGCGCTATAGGCGAAACGCACGACCGGTTCGGCAATACGTTTTACGTGCGTTCGGTTAAGGAATTGAATCCGATGATTTTCAACTGGCTCGATGTGCTGGATATGAATGTGGTCATTATCTTGGTGTTGATGTTGGCCGTGGCGGGTTTTACCATGATTTCGGGTTTGCTGATTATCATCCTGGAGCGCACGAATATGATTGGTATCTTGAAGGCGCTGGGCGAAAATAACACGCGTATCCGGAAGATATTCTTGTATGTCTCGTTTTTCCTGATAGGGAAGGGGATGTTATACGGCAACGTGGTGGGGATTGCGTTGTGTGCGGTGCAGGCTTGTTTCCGGGTGGTGAAGCTCGACCCGGCGGTGTATTACTTGGATGCGGTGCCGGTGGACTTGAATATCGGTTGGCTGCTGGCGTTGAATGTGGGTACGCTGGCGGCGGCGATGTTGATGATGCTGGGGCCGTCGTACTTGATAACTAAAATCAGCCCGGCGAAGACTATCCGGTTCGAGTAGTGGGGGGATATTTCTTTCGGTTGAAAGAAATAAAGGAAAGAAAGGTTTTTTTCTCGCTCGCCGCGAGGGCGCCTGCTGACGGTCAAACTTTTTTATCTTGACAGAAAAGTACATGATAAAAATATTTTGTTGTCGGAAAAACAGGAGGGTAGTTCTTCTCCGGGGAGCCGGGAATGACCGTTACCACGG
>JAJBTJ010000202.1 GCA_020860905.1 Parabacteroides sp.
CTTTCCCTTTATTTCTTTCAGCAGAAAGAAATGAAGACCGCCGGTAGGCGCCGTCGGCAGACGCCCTTGCGGCGAGCGAGAAAGAACCTCGCCGTGGCAACAGCCAATCCCAGCCTGAAAGGCAAAATCCAGCTTTTGCCGGAAAGCCCTTTCGTTTCTCAACAAAACAAACAAAACATGAAAAGAATAACCTTATATACCCTTTTAGTAGCCGTCGCGACAGCCACCGCTACCTACGCCCAAGACGTTACCAACGCCTTCGACGACCTGAAGCGCCAGGGAACCGTATCCGAAGAAAACTCGGAAATGCGACGCGCCGCCCCCGAAGAAGCCAGGCAACGCCTGTTGCAGGAACATCCCGCCAGCCGGTACTTCTGCTTTACCGAAGACCGGATGCACGACATCCGCCTCACCGACGCACTGCCTGCCCGCTGGACGGAATGCCCGGCCGAAGCGCGCAACCGTTTTACCGGCACATGCGCACCCGGCGAGTTTTACACCTGGCAAATCGGGCTGTACGCCCCCTATATCGCCCTCGACGACGTATCGCTCGCCTTTTCCCCCCTCGTAAACGAACAAGGCGCCCGTATCGACGCCACCCGCCTCAATTGCTTCAACACCGGCGGTACCGACACCGACGGGAACCCGTTCCGGAATACCCTCCAGGTGCCGCAAGGAGCCGTACAACCGTTATGGGTGGGCATCGACGTGCCGGAAACCGCTTCGGGAACCTACCGCGGAAAAGTAACGGTAAAACCGGCCGGCTTACCACCTACCGAAATCCCGGTCGCCCTGTCGGTAAAAGGAACGGTGCTGCCCAACCGAGGCGACAACGAAGGCTGGCGGAAAACCCGCCTCCGCTGGCTCGACTCGCATCTCGGAGTATCCGAAACGCCTACAGCCCCCTACATCCCCGTAACGCTCCGCAAACAACAACTCAGCTACCTGGGCGGTACGGTAGAACTGGCCGCATCCGGGCTTCCCGCCCGCATCGCTACCTGCTACGATGCCGCCAACCGCCTCGACCCGTCGGCAGCCAACGAAGTACTCGCCGGCGAGATGCGGTTCGTTATCGAAACCGCCGCGGGCGCCCAAACATTAAAGCCGGGCAAATTCCGTATAGTAAAGCGTACCCCGGCTACGGTAAGCTGGGAAACGGTATCGCTCTCCGGCAAGAACGGTTTCGAGGTTACCTGCCGGGGCGTTTTCAACTTCGACGGCTCGATGGATTACCAATTGGCCGTAAAAGCGCGCCAAGGCGTGCAAGTACGCGACATCCGCCTCGAAATACCCTATACCGCCTATGCTTCCCGGTACTGGATGGGACTGGGTAACAAAGGCGGCCTGCGGAAAACGGACGCATTCGAGTGGCATTGGGATACCACGAAACACCAGGATAAAATCTGGATGGGCAACATAAACGCCGGGCTCAATTTATGCCTCAAAGACGAACGGTACACCCGTCCGTTAGTGAATATTTATTATGAATTAGGCAAACTGAAGCTGCCCGCTTCGTGGGGAAACGAACAAAAAGGCGGCGTGCGGATACAGGCGAACAACGGCGGCGAGGTTCGCCTCGAGGCATTCAGCGGCGCCCGGAAAATGGAAAAAGGTGAAACCGTGCATTACGATTTCCATTTGTTAATCACCCCCGTCAAACCCCTCGACCTGCGGGCGCACGCCCAAGAACGTTTTTACCACTCGAACAGCGACCTGAGCGAAGAATACATTCCCGAAGCGCTGAAAAACGGGGCGAACATCATCAATATCCATCACAAGAAAGATATTTACCCGTTTATCAACTATCCCTATTCCGACGAGTCGGTGGCCGACCTGACGCGTTTCGTGCAGCAGGCGCATGCCGACAGCCTGAAAGTACGTGTGTACTACACCACCCGCGAGCTCACGGTAAAAATCCCCGAGCTCTGGGCGCTCCGGAGTTTAGGCGGCGAAGTGATTCACGACGGCCCCGGGAAAGACGCCCGTACCCTGATTCATCCCGACGGCCCCAACGAATGGCTGAACAAGAATCTCTCCACCCATTTCATCCCGGCCTGGTACAATGCGTTCAGGGAAGGCAAGTACGCGGGCGACATGGATATTTCGGTAATCACCACGCCCGACTCGCGCTGGAACAATTATTACCTGGCCGGCCTCGATTGGATGGTACGGAACGTGGGTATCGACGGCGTATACATCGACGACAGTGCGCTCGACGGGAAAACGTTGCAACGGGCGCGCCGCATTCTGGATGCCGACGGCAAGCGCCGCCTTGTCGATATCCATTCGTGGAACCACATGAACCGATGGGCCGGGTATGCCAACTCGTTACACATTTACCTGGATTTGTTGCCTTATGTAGACCGTATCTGGATGGGCGAAGGCTTTTCCGAAAAGAACGACCTCGACTTCTGGCTGGTGGAAATGTCGGGCATTCCGTTCGGGGTGATGAGCGAAACGCTGGATGCCCGCAACCAGTTCCGCGGCCTGGTGTTCGGCATGCTTCCGCGCCTTCCCTGGAGCGGCAACCCGGTGCCGATGTGGCAGCTTTGGGATGCTTTCGGCATGAAAGATGCCCGGATGTACGGCTATTGGGATGAGCGTAACCCGGTAAAAACCGGCAACGAGGCGCTCCCGGCCACCGTATATGTAAACGGCGACAAAGCGCTCGTAGCTATGGCGAACTGGACCGACCTGCCGCAAACGGGCAAAATCGAGCTAAACGAAGATGCGCTCGGATTTACCCCGTCGAAAATATCGCTGCCGGAGATAAAAAACCTTCAGTGGGGGAGCGGCTTCAATTTATCCCGTCCCTGCGAGGTGATGGGGCGCAGCGGGCTGGTGCTGTTGCTGGAAAAATAAGGTAATAACCCGGAAAAAGCGGTTATACAATAGAATAATGCGGCAGTCTCCCTTCTAATCTGCCGGTTCGGAAGTATACGCTCCCGATTATATAAAGTGCATCCCGAAGTTTCAGGTCGAACTTTCGGGATGCACTTCGATTATGTAAGGCAACGGCAACGAGAGCGGTACGCAGAAAGTTTCCGTCTGTACGATTTCCGCCTTTCGGCCTCCGTATGGAAACAACCTCATCCTTTTCGATACGGGAAATCCGGGAAAACGGTTCCCCCGGAACGCCATGCGCCCGGCGTAGCTGTCCGGAGAACAGGCGGCGTACCGGTTAATCGGGCAATTCGTTTTCGATTGTGCCTCCCCACGCGCTGTTTATCTCGGGCACGAACGTGTCGTCCGAGAAAGGTACGGTATACAGCCGCCCGGTGTAACGGATGATTTTGTTCAGTAAGGGGCTGATTTCGATGGTGCGGGCATAATAAGTTTCTTTTTCCGCGTTCCGCGCTTCGAGGCGCACACCTATTTTTTCCGCTTGCGGAGGAATAAAGCAGTAAAAAGCATGCACCGTATTTTTTTGTCCTGTTTCCTTACCGGAATAGACACGGGAAAGCGAAACGGTATCAGTCGCCGTGATTCCCTGTTGCCCGAAAAGCGAAAAACGGTCGGGATAACGGCCTATCTTCACATCGAACTGGCTGAGGTGCGCGGGAACTTCGTCTGTGGCTACGAATTCGATGCGGCTTACTATCCGTTCCAGGGTAATATCGGGGCTGATTTCCTCGCCGGCGCGTATCTCGATTTCTTTCAGTAAGAAAAACGTATCGCTTATCGAATCGAACGAAAATACGTTTTCTTCCGACAAAACCGGGTGGGGCGATGAATGCGCCAGGAAGCCGATTCGGTACTTCCCCTCCGGTAACGAGTCGTATACGATGCCGAAATCGGTGTCGCTTTCGGTATAATGCCGCTTTTTCAACGGCACGGTTTCCCCGTCTTTGTATACCATGTATTCTAATCGGTTGTACGTACCGGTGGCGTCGGCGCTTTTATACGCTTCGGGCTCGGGAATCGTTTGCCCGGGCATGCTTTTGGTAGCGGGAAACGGTAAGGTTTCTTCCTGGAAATCGATATGGAACTGGATGGGATAATTCGTCCCGGCGGAAAGGGGCGTTTCGTCGGCTAACGGAGTGCAACCCGGAAGGATACACAGGAAAATGGCGGTAACTGTAACTAAAATCTGTTTCATATAGCTAAGGGTCGATTAAATGGAATTGGTTTAACGGATACGCTTTCCAACGCTTATCCTGCCGCAAAGAAAAAACAAATAATCGGATTCCGGAAAATTTCAGGCGATAAAATGGGATATGGAGCCGGGTTGTTTTTGAAAAGCCCGGATAATCCAGTATATTTGTTCCGCAGAAGCATAACGAAGATATGCTGAAGACGGAGTAACGAATAAATCAATATAAATCGGAAACACAAAATGAAGAAATTCGCAGTTGCATCCTTATTGCTGGCCTGTACCTTGACGGCCGGAGCGAAGGGAAAAGAGAAAGTAAAAGAAGAAGGGTATGTATTCACCCCGGTAAAAGAACTCAAAATCACGCCGGTGAAGAACCAAAGCCGCTCGAGCACGTGCTGGTCGTACTCGGGCATCGGTTTCCTCGAATCGGAACTGTTGCGCTTGGGCAAACCCGAGTACGATTTGTCGGAAATGTTCGTGGTTTCGCATTCGTATAAAGATAAAGCCGATAAATACGTTCGCCTGCACGGCAAGCTGAATTTCGCTCCCGGCGGTTCGTTTTACGATGTATTGTATGTGTGGAAACACTACGGAGCAGTGCCCGAAACGGTGATGAACGGATTGAACTACGGCGAGCCCCAGAATGTGCATAACGAGCTGGATGCCGTATCGAGAGCGTATGTGGACGCCGTAATCAAAAATCCGAACGGCAAGCTGACGCCTGCCTGGAAGAAAGGGTTCGACGGTATTATCGACGCGTACCTGGGCGAGTTGTCTGCCAAGTTTATGTACAACGGAAAGGAATACACGCCGCAGAGCTTTGCCGGCGAGCTGGGCTTGAATGCCGACGACTACGTATCCATTACCTCGTATACGCACCAACCTTTCTACCAGCCGTTCGTGTTGGAAATCGAAGATAACTGGCGCGGCGCTTACTCGTATAACGTGCCGCTCGACGACATGATGGCGATTATGCGGAACGCTATCGACAAGGGGTATACCATTGCCTGGGGCGCCGACGTAAGTGAAAAGGGATTTAACCGCGACGGTATCGGCGTGGTTCCGGATGTGCAGGTACTGGAAACGTCGGGTTCCGACCAGGACCGTTGGGTGGGGTTGAGCCAGAAAGAAAAGGACGAGGAAATCAAGAAGATGATTTCCAAGCCGTGCAAGGAACTCGAAATCACCCAGGAAATGCGCCAGCAGGGCTACGATAACTACCAAACCACCGACGACCACGGCATGCTGATTTACGGTATCGCCACCGACCAGAACGGCAAGGAGTATTTTATGGTGAAAAACTCGTGGGGTACGAATAATAAGTACAAAGGTACCTGGTACGTATCGGATGCGTATGCGGCTTATAAAACGATGAACTTCGTGGTACACAAAGATGCGGTTCCGGCCGGAATAGCGGTGAAATTAGGGATAAAATAAAGTTTTTACCGGTATCACCCGATAAGAAAGAGCCTGCCTGATGATTTTTATCAGGCAGGCTCTTTTGTTTGATTCGGTACATTCGTGGATGTGGCTTTCCCCTTCCGCCCCGGTATGAGCGGAAGGGAGCCTGCAATCGGCGAAAAGTTTACTTAATATATATAACTAATTGAGAGCCTTCGGGAACGTCGGCCGACGAAAGCCGGTTCCATTTCATGATTTGCGGCACCGAAACGCTGTATAACGGAGCGATGCTGCTTAGCGTTTCCCCCTTTTTTACCACGTGTACGATACGCATCGCTTCGGCCGCGGCCGGTTGCTGGTTGGCCGCAGCCGGTTGGTAGTTCGTGGAAGAGGCATGCGTAGCCGTAGCCGGATATAACGGCGTACCTTCCACTACATATTTGTTCTGCCCTACTATCAACGCCGTCCAGCCTTTGCTGTACACTACCCCGTCGGTAAGAGCAACCGCGCCCGGATATTTTTCGATAGCCTTGTCTATCGCATCCTTCATGTTCGGGATACCCAGCGGAACAAACAAAATCGTTAATTTGGCATCCGTACCTTTTACCCGGCTGTCGGCCTTTTGCAAGTTAGGCACTTCGTCGGTAAGCGGTACGTTTTTGGTGGAGATAACCGTGAAATCCACCAACCGCTGCGAGCAAGAAGCGAGCAGGCATGCGGCCGAAAGAGCGCATAATCCTGAAAGTGATTTGTTTTTCATAACTCTGAATGTGTTAATGTGATAAAATGTCATGCGTGCAAAGGTAGAAGTTCCCGTACGGATTGTTCGGAAAACACGTCGACGGCTTGGCCACGTACGTGTAGCCTATTCGGATACGGAACGGCCGAAACGGCAGGATTCCGAGTAAGGCAGGAAAAAATCGTATTGCAGGATTTCGGAAATCCGGAGCAACAGCTCCGTGTCGATACTTTGTTTCTTGAAAATCTTGTATACGTTCGTCCGGTCGCAATACAGCTTCCTGGCGAACCAGGCAACCGAGCGTTCCTGGCGGTGGAGTTCATCTTCTATCAATTTCCCGATATGTATCATGGCGTTAAAAAAGCGGAACTGTCCGGTGTAAAAAACAAAGGTAGAAGATACCTTGCAGATTGTTCGGAAAAGATGTAGCACGCTTGGCTACACGAGTGTAGATTATTTCGGTACGAACTGGCCGGGATGCCTCCGGTACGTGCCCCGTCCGGCGCAAGCCGGAAGCCGTCGGCCGGTTCGCGGGGAGAAAGAAGCCGCAGTTTTGCTTGTTATCCCCGGGCAATTCTTTACTTTTGCAGTTAAATCATAAAGCACGAACAACTATGGGCAGTTTCTTTAAATCCTTGTTTTCCGGCGGCAACCGCGACGAAGCGCCGGAAGAAGAAAAAGCGAAAAACGACAAAAAGAATTTCGATATTTTCAAGTACGACGGCGTGAGAGCGCAGAAAATAGGGCAGGTCGATTATGCGATTCGCTGTTATAAAGAAGCGCTGAAGCTCGAAGAAGATTTCGAAACCATGAATTACCTGGTCAATGCTTATATACAGAAGAACGAGTTAGACGAGGCGTTGCCGGTAGCCGATCGGATGGTGGCGCTGGAGCCGGAACACATCCCGGCGCTCCTTACCCGGGCCAACCTGCATTTTATGCAGGAAAACTACCCTTCCGTATCCGGCGATTGCGCGCGTATCCTGGAAATCGCCCCGGAAACCCCTGCCGCCTACTTTTTGCGGGCCAAAGCCCGGAAAGCCGTTTCCGCCCTTCTCGAAGCGATTGCCGACCTCACGCGAGCGGTTGCCGTAAAAGACGACTTTGCCGAAGCGTATTTGCTCCGGGGCGAGATACTGCTGGAAATGGGTCAGTTCGACGAGGCGTTGCAGGATGTGGAAAAAGTTATCGCACTGTCGCCCGAAGAAGAAAGCGCTTTTCTGTTACAGGGAAAAATCCACGAAGCCAACGAGCGTACCGCCGAGGCCAAAGCCGCTTACCAATCCGTGTTGCACTTCAACCCGTTTAACGAGCAGGCCTATTTGCAGTTGGGGCAGTTGTATATCCGTTCCGGCGAACTCGACCAGGCAATCGCCTTTTTCGACGAAGCGCTGGAGATAAAAGCCGATTTTGCCCAGGCCTATAACGAACGCGGCCGTGCCAAGTATCTGAAAGGCGATAAAAAGGGGGCGGCCGAAGATATGAAGAAAGCGCTCGAGCTCGACCCGGAAGGCGAAGCCGCTAAAAAGCTGGAAGGGCAGCTGAACAACTTCGGCGATATGTACAAAGGCGGTATTTATTAACCCGGACGGCTGCCGGCAAAGCGGCCGTACCGGCTTTTAGGGAGGGTAAATCTTAGTTTCCACGTAACCGGGTGTAGGTAACATGCCCGGTTTTTTATTGTTCGACAGTTGTGAAAAGTACTTTTCACAACTGTCAAAAGAACTTTTCATAACTGTCGTCAGAACTTTTGATAGCTGTCAAAAGTACTTTTCACAGCTATCAAAAAAGCACTTCGGACAGAACGACATAAAAAAAGAGGGTATCCTGTTTGGGGTACCCTCTTTCTTGTTTCTCATTCTTTTCCGGAAAGCTCCGGAAAAAACACAGGATATGCACTGTTATCCGGACGGAAAACCACCCGTCCGGATTAAAGGCATTTTACGGAAGTAAAGTTACATTGATTTCATACAGCCGCCGGCGTGCTTCGCCTCCGTCACCCCGACGGGTAGTATTGATTACCATATAACGGCGTGCCTTGCTAAAATCGCCGGGAACACCCAACGCAGGAGCGTTATCGAGGGCTTCTACCGTACAAGCTAACGAGTTGTCGAGTAAAAAAGCAACTACGAGCCGGGTAGGATCGGTAGGCAACTTGATAGATTCCGAACGTCCGTCTACCGGGTCGATGAACCGCGGCTGCGGCGTTTCGCCGGCAAAAGCCGATTCAACGAAAAGATGTTTTTTGTTAGGTGTTTTATACGTTGCCGAATCAAAGGCAAATATATTCAACACGTACAGTTTGCCTTCCGGAGCGCCGGCATCGGCCACTTCCGTCATCGTATTGCGTACCCGCATCGTTTCGCCCGGCTTCAATACCGTACCTAAGATGGTAAGGTCACGGTCGGTAGGATTGGTATAATCCGTCCCGTCACGGAAATCCGAATTGATACCCGAATCGAGAATGATATTTTCCGCCCACTGGTTGTATTTTCCCTGCCATACCTTGGCAGGGAAAGCACGCCGGGCCACCACTTCGCATAAGCCACTTTTCAAGCTCACGTTATTGTACACATCTTCGGGTACCTCATCGTACACCAACCCTTTCTGGCAAGACGACAAAGCCGTTATACACAACGCAGCGACGAATAATTTATTTCTTATTTTCATTACTTTTCAATATTAAATTTATTCCTGAATCATTTTACTGACGGGTTTTTCCTTCCCAACCCGGATTTTGCACCAGTTCTCTTTCATTTTGCAACGTGGTTTGAGAGAAAGGCAGAAAATAATAAGCACCGTCGTCGAACTTTTTAGCGTAACGGCTAAATGTTAACCGCTTCGTTTCGAAATAAGGCGTAAAATACCCAGCATCTCCGGGCTCTACCGGATACCCGTTTTCACCCACTTTTTCGCTTTCGATACCTTTGCGGAAAATAAACATGGCCCTCGGCCCCTGGTTTAACTCGTCGATAGTCGTTTTTCCTTCGGCTTCGCTCCAACGAAGCAAATCGTAATAACGGTGCGACGGCACTTCGTATGCAAACTCGATACGGCGTTGCAGTTTATATTCCTCCCACAAGTCATGACCTACTACAGCGGCATCGAAATCGTCCAACCTGGCACGGTGGCGTATCTCGTTAATCGCATCTTCGGCTCCTGCATTCCCGGTTTTGATACAAGCTTCGGCATAATTCAACAACGCTTCGGCATACCGTACCATGTAATACGAAATCGAAGTCTGGGTAGTATTCAGCGTACCGTCTTCGTTGAAAGTACCCTGGATATACTTAGCCGGGTAATATCCGGTAGTCGTGTTTGAAGAGGGGTATTTTACCGGCATATTCAGTTCTTCCGAGTCGCGGTAACCGGTATGTAGCGCACTGTATTTTTCAGTTTCTTTAGGCCGGGAATTGTCTATCCACGTACCGATAAGATACATTTCCTTTTCCTTGCCGGCATAATAAGCGCTATCGTACAGAATAGTAGCGTAGAAACGTTTGTCGCGGTTTCTGTACATATCGGTGTAATTGACCGAACGGCCTTCTATTACATCGCCATTTACAGTCACATTCATATCCCGGGCCTGTTTGGTTTTCCACCATTGTTTCCACTGGCCGTCGGCCTCGTCTTGCTGGTAATAGCAATCCACCAAATCCTGGGTAGGATAAGCAGAACCGCGTACACCCCACGATTTATCGAAATCGGTGGAAGAGCCGTAATATTTACCTACCGGGGCATGTCTGTTGGCCGGGTTAAACCCGCTACGATTGTCTTTATTGAACATCATCGGCCAGATGGCTTCGCTCGTTTTATGTCCCTCATAGCTATTGAACAGGTGGGCATAATTTTCATCCAACGTATATTTCCCGATTACCGGTTTCACTGCATTGTAAGCAATCATATAATAATCGAAGGCCGGCTTGGTAAAGCGGAACAACGCTTTTGTTTTTTCACCGCCGTTCAACCGTTCGTATAAACCGCTTTTCGAAGCGTCGGCAGCACAGGCGGCATACAAGGCGATGCGCGATTTGATTACACGTACGGCGTCTACATTTACCAATCCGATTTGAGGTTTCACGCCCGAAGCGGTAAAAAGCTCGATAGATTTCTCGCAATCGGCCAGCATTTTATCGAACAGTTCTTCCCGGTTCATCTGCGGCAGCATGGTTTCGTCGAATATCGTCAACACTTCATCGATATACGGTACGGCACCCCAGTATTGTTCCAGCTCGAAATACAACCAAGCCCGGAAGAAATAGCACTCGGCCAGAAGCTGGTTGGTTGTTTCCGGAGTTTGATCGGGAACGTCGGCTAAACGCTTGATACCTAAATTCACCGCGCGGATTTTCTTATACTGGTTGCCCCAGGGTGCGCTAAAACCGTCAATTTCAGTAAGCGCGTCGTACTGGCGATAGGTAAAACTGGTCTGCCGGTAAGTAGTCCAGTCGGTTTCATCGTTTCCTACGGCGTTATCCGACCACTGTTCGGCTGTAAAAGCATCGTTGGCCGTAGCGGGAGCCCAAGTATAAAACTGGTTTACATACGAGCGGGCCAATTGTTGATTCGTCCAGAATTGGTCTTCGAATACTTCCGAAGTAGGTTCGATACCCAACGGGTCGCAGGCGGATAATCCCGCTACCGCCGCCAGAGCGCATAAGCCTGCGGCTTTCCGGGTTATACCTTTACAAATGTTTTTCGTTAACAGAGTCAATCCTGTCAAATATGTTAATTTCATAGAATTTATCTTTTTGTATTATCGCTTTATATTACAACGTAACAGTTACGCCCAACGTATAGGAGCGTTGCGTAGGATAGCCGCCCAATTTACCGGTTTCACCCCAAATGGATTCGGTAGGGATGTATTCCGGGTCGGACAGATTTTTCAACGGATAGTTCTTATTCGCCCAGGTAAAGGCATTCGTAACGACGAAACTTACATCCAGTCCTTTGATAAACGGATACTTTTTCAATACATCCCGTTTCAAATCATACCGTACACTGATGTTTTTCAATTTCAGGTAAGAGGCATTATATACCCAATAGTCGAGGTTATAAGAACCCAGTGCTTGCCCTGCATTACTCGGTTGCGGCAAAATGGCGTCGGTATTCCGGTTGCTCGGCAAATAACTTTGCGGGAACATGTATTTTCCGTATTGCCACATGTAGTTCTGTTGCGAACGCATCGGCGACGGCATATTGCCGGTTACGTTGGCTGCTCCCTGGAAGAACAATTCCACATCCAGACCTTTCCAACCGCCTCCTATCGTAAATCCGTACAAAGTAAGCGGGGTAGTACCCGGTTGGCCGTTATACAAGTGGTCGGCACCGTCGATTTTACCGTCATGATTCAAATCTTCTATAGCAGGCGTTCCGAGATTGTAATTGATATTACTGCGGTGAACAGAATTATACAGGTCATCGTAAGAGCCGAATAAACCGGTCGATTGCATTAAGGCTCCGTATACGTCTTGCATATCTCTTTTACCCAAGCTGGTACATCCCGGATAGTAGTAATTGGTTATCTGGTTAGAGTGCCGCGTTACCCGTTCGTCCCAGTACGAATAAGTTACACCCAACCGGTAATTGAAATCGCCGATACGGTCGTTCCAGTTTACGGCGAATTCGATACCGCCTTTCCGGCTGGTTTCGAACGGCGCATTGATTTGGGGAGTATTCGGCATCCCCAACAGCGGAGTATATACGACTTTATCATTCATATCCATGGCATGTCCGTGGTTCATATATAAATAGGTATCGAACGACCCGGTCAATCGGTTTTCCCACATGCCGAAATCCACACCGCCGCTTAACTGACGCGATTTCGACCATGTTAAATCACTGGCTACCAGCCATTCCTTCCAGGCAGCATTAGAACCCATGTTTTCGCCTAACAGGATGTTAACTACTGCATCGGATAATTTGTCCCCTGTACGTACTTGTGCATATTGGTTCATAAAACTGAAAGGACTTCCGATTTCACCCCCTACGATACCGTAACCGAAACGAATCTTGAACTGGTTCAATACTTTCGGATTGATAATGTCTTTAATAAAATCTTCTTCGGTAAGTACCCAACCGGCAGAAGCGGCCTGGAAGAATCCCCAGCGTTTGTCGGGGCTATAGCTCAACGAAGCGTTGTAGTTGGCACTGTACTGAATCATATACTTGTTGGCATAATCGTAGGTTACCCGGCCTACAAACGAAGACGAACCCCATCGGCCTTCCGTACCGCTTTTACTTTCGAATGTGGTACCCGCTCCGATTTGAGGAACATACGTAGTAGGATAGCCCTTCATGGTAATCGACGTTTCGTTGGTGTTACGCACCTGGCTTTGGTATGTAAGCATACCGCTTACCGTATGTTTTCCGAAAGATCGGTTGTATTCGGCCTGGAAAATACCGGTAGTCAACAAATAGTTATTCCATTTCTGATAAACCGATGCACCGTCCGGATTATAGTTATTGGGTGCTGTGGCAGCCGGACTACTGTACGAACCGATTTCAGGATGGTTGAACTTCTTGTTCATGCTGTAGCTGGTACTGAAATTAACGCTACCCCCGACGGCCAATCCCTGAACCCAGGGAATATTCCATTTCAAGCCCATGTTCGCTTGCAACCGGTAATCGCGCGTGTCGTTGAACCCGGTACCGAACCAGGCTTCGGGCGAGCCGGCCCGTTGCAGTCCCGTACTCCACCGTTCGGGCATGTTGGATACATCGCCGTTTTCATAAATCGTTTTATTGAAAACATAATCCCCTTTCGACGGGCGTTTCTTGGTAGAAGTAATCCCGTTCAGGTTCAAGGTAAAACGAAGGCTCTTGTCGTTCAGCAGGAAGGCCTCGGTATTTACCATGGCGTTAATCTGTTCGTATCCGTAGGTTTCGTCGATACCTTTTTGTTTGAGGTAACCCAAACTGGAATAATACCGAATCCGGTCGCTACCGCCCCGAACGCTCAGGTTCGACTGGTACATCGG
This sequence comes from Parabacteroides sp., assembly GCA_020860905.1. Classification (GTDB taxonomy): domain Bacteria; phylum Bacteroidota; class Bacteroidia; order Bacteroidales; family Tannerellaceae; genus Parabacteroides_B. The sequence continues at coordinate 13,217 of JAJBTJ010000202.1, forward strand.
TTGGGTGTGGTTGAAATACGTCCACGGATCATAAAACTGGTAGTAATCTTCGATATTATCGCCTTGCGTAACAAGCGGGTTGAACAAGTCGTTTACGTCCTGCAAGCTGTATTCCATACTGTACTGCTGGTTTACCATATCGGTAATTTGCTGCCGTCCGTATCCCTGCTGGTTCAGATACCCCATGTAGTATTTCGACATTTTGGTATCGTTGTAAGCGGGATTTTCTTCAAAATTGGCGGCATACAACTCGTTAAGGGTACGAGCGTAATCGTAGGTATTCATCGGCTTTGCCCGGTACGAAGGCGTCATAATCGATACTTTCTGATTGAAAGTAATATCGATGGAGCCTTGTTGCCCTTTTTTAGTGGCTACCACTACGACACCGTCGTTGGCACGCGGTCCGTAAATAGCCGTGGCGGAAGCATCCTTCAAAATAGACATCGAAGCGATGTCGTCCGGACGCAGCCGGTTGAAAAAGATTTCACCTTGGTCGGTTTCCATTACCACGTCGTCAATTACGTACAGGATTTTGTCACCACCACGAATCCAGATTTTGGTAGTTTCGCCCGGAGCGCCCGAACCCGACTGAGTCGTCACACCGGTAACACGACCTCCCAAACCGTCGCTGATAGAGGTTACCGGCAGTTTGGCAATCTGGTCTACTTTTACTACTACGGCCGAAGCGGTTAATGTTTTGGCTTTCTGTACGCCACCGTAACCGGTAACAACCACTTCGTCGAGCTTTTGGGAGTCTTCGGCCAACGTAACGTTCAATGCCGGTTGTCCGGTATATTTGATTTCCTGAGTTACATAACCGATGTACGATATAACGATTACATCGCCGTTCTTTACATCCAGCGAAAAGTTTCCGTCTAAATCCGTTACCGTACCGTTAGTGGTTCCTTTCACAAATACAGAGGCTCCGATGATAGGGCCTAAAGCATCTTCCACAACACCTGTAACTTTTTTCTTCTGTTGTGTAATGTCGGTTTTTTCTGTGGTTCTCGTTCCCGACGCGTAGAGATTCCCGGAGGAAC
>JAJBTJ010000162.1 GCA_020860905.1 Parabacteroides sp.
CGAAACCTTTTCTCAAACGCCTAATTTTGTTAACCGGGCTTTTATCTGCCTGTTTATCTGTTGGTTTTGCCTTACTAATGCCTGGGCCGCCGGACAATCGGTCCTGTTGGCGCTTCCCGCTACCGACAGTACGGTGGGCGCCGTATTGAAATATATCGAGAAAAATACCGGTTATGTATTTATGTATGAAGATGCAAAAATCGATTTGAACCGGAAAGTCTATTTTACTGAAACAAACCAGCCGGTCGAAAAAATACTGGATACGGTTTTCGCCGGAACAGATATTGCATATGCCATTAAAAACCGGCAAATCGTGATTTACCGCGCCCGGGAAACCGGCGGAAAAAACCAGCCGGCACCCCAACAAAATACCCGTAACGTGACAGGCGTTGTAAAAGACGAGGCCGGCATGCCGCTTATCGGCGTGAATGTCGTGGTAAAAGGCACCACCATCGGAACCGTTACCGACCTCGACGGGTTGTATACATTGAACGGGATTCCGGCCGATGCTACCACCCTTGTATTCTCCTTTATCGGATATGTTCCGCGCGAAGTTTCTATCAATCGCCGCTCCGTACTGGATGTTAAACTGTCCGAAAACGTAGAGCAGCTCAACGAAGTAGTGGTAACCGGTTACGGCGGAACCCAAATCTGTTCCAAGCTCACCAACTCCATCGCCAGCGTAAAAGAAGAGAGCCTGAGCATCGGGTTGTTCTCCAATCCGGCGCAAGCCCTTTCCGGAGCCGTTTCCGGATTGCGCGTCATCCAGTCGTCGGGTAACCCGAGCGCGGCGCCTACCATCGTGTTACGGGGAGGCACCAACCTCGACGGCACCGGCTCGCCGCTGATTATCATCGACGGACAGTTGCGTGAAGACCTGAGCGACGTCAACCCTGAAGACATCGAATCGATGGAAGTATTGAAAGATGCCGGCGCTACCGCCTTATACGGGGCGCGCGCCAACAACGGGGTGGTGCTGGTTTCAACCAAGCGCGGAAAAGCCGGGCGCACCTCGATTAACGTAAAGGCCAAGTTCGGCCTCAACTACCTGAATACGCCGTACGACTTTATGAATGCCGGCGATTACCTGTACTGGATGCGCTCGGCTTACCAGAAATCGGCGCAGGTATTCAAGAGCTCGGCAGGCAACTGGGTGGGTACGACGAACCTGTCGTCCCTTTCGGGCGTACAGCCGTACGGAACGGGTAACGCCTACTGGGCGGACGCGAACAGAACGGTTCCGTTAGACGGGAATACAGACAGCCGCGCCGTATGGAGCCCGATGATTTACTCTTCCGACTTGAGCTTCCTGCTGAACCAGGGGTGGCAAACGATGACCGACCCGGTGTTCGGCGACGAGATTATTTATAAAGAATGGAATAGCCGGGAAAATATCAAGAGTCCGGCTATTTCGCAGGATTACAATATCAGCGTGTCGGGCGGTAACGACAAGGGCAGCTATTATGCGGGCGTAGGGTATAACCGAACGGAAGGCTTGCCGTTAGACCTCTATTACCAGCGGCTTACCGCTACTTTCAATGCCGATTACAAGATTCGTTCGTGGCTTACCTCGTATACGAACTTTTCGTTCGCCAATGCCAAGAAAAATGCGTTGCCAAACGGGCTGGAAGATACGAAAACCAACGAAGACCACTTCTTTACCTGTTCGTTGTCGATGCCGCCGACCATGCGGGGCGTGAATGCCGCGGGAGAGCCTTTGGTCGGCGACGATTCCGAAGACGGCAACCTGATTGTGAACCTCGACAAGTACAAAAGGGAAAACACGACCGACAAGATTACGTTCGGCCAGAGCTTCAGGTTCGACCTGATGAAGAACCTGTACCTGAAAGTGGGCGCCATCTGGATGTACGACGAAGGCTTCTACGAAAGTTTCAACCGGGATTACCGCACCGGCTCGGATACCTGGGACCGCTCGCGCCAATCGTCGGCCAAGTACGAACGTACGCACTGCCAAACCTACAACGTGGTGGCCAACTACGACCTGAATTTCCTCCGCGAACACAGCCTCAACGTACTGGCCGGTTTCGAGTACTACGACGAATACCGGAAAGGGTTCAGCGCCGCCGGCTCGGGTGCCCCTACCGACGAGTTCGCCGACCTGGAGCTTACCTCCACGGGCGAAAAGAAACGCGACATCGATTCGTGGCACGAACGGCAACGGATTATGTCGTTCTTCGGCCGGGTGAATTACGATTTCCGGGGAAAGTACCTGTTGTCGGCCACGTTGCGCGGCGACGGCTACTCCATCCTGCTGGGCGACAACCGCTGGGGCGCTTTCCCGGGCGTATCGGCCGGCTGGGTGTTCGGCAAGGAAGATTTTATGCAGGGGCTTAATCCGGTGGTTTCGTTCGCCAAGCTGCGCGCCAGCTACGGGTTGAACGGAAACGTGTCGAACATCAGCGGCGAATACGTGAAAAACGGGGCGTACGATTTGCAAGGGTCGTACGTAACTAAGCCGTATGGAGGCCAAATCGGATACTTACTGGGGAAATTACCTAACCGGACATTGCGCTGGGAAAAGTCGTCGACCTTCGAAACCGGTCTCGACGTGAGTTTCCTGGAAAACAAAATCAATGCCAACTTTACGTTTTATAACCGGCGCACGCAAGACAAATACGCCGATATTCCGTTGCCGGGCTCGTCGGGTATCCAGACGTTCCGTACCAACAACGGCGAAATCCGCAATCGCGGGCTGGAAATCGAGCTGGGCGTGAAAGCGCTCCGCACCCGAGACTGGTCGTGGGATATCAACGTGAATGCCGCGTTCAACAAGAACAAGATTCTGAAACTCCCGTACAACGGACTGGAACGGAACCGCCAGAATGCGGTACAGGTGTACGACCCCAAAACGGGCCAGCTTATCTGGGTAGGCGGTTATCAGGAAGGACAGGAACCGGGCGCGCTGTATGCGTTCCAGGCGGATGGCTTGTACACGAACGAAAGCGAGATTCCGGGTAACCTCGTCGACCGTACCAGCGGCGACAACGGCAGTAATGGGCTGGTACTGTACGGCCCCGAAGCATGGGCCAAGCTCACGGATGCCGAGAAGATACAGGCCAACGGCAATGCGGCCGCCCTTCCTATCCAGCCGGGCGATGTACGCTGGCGGGATGTAAACGGCGACGGGGTAATCGACGATTATGATATGGTGAAGATGGGAAACAGAACGCCCCGTTGGACGGGCGGTATTACCAGCACCTTGAAATACAAGGGATTTACCTTGTACGCCCGTATGGACTACGGATTGGGTTTCAAGATAATCGACTCGCGCCTGCCGTGGATTATGGGAAATATGGTGGGATATTACAATACGGTGGAAGAGATGAAAGAAACCTGGACGCCCGAAAATCCGGGAGCGAAGTATCCCACCTATACCTGGGCCGACCAGTTGGAGAAACGGAATTACGCCCGTCCGTCGAGCATGTTCGTGTACAACGGGAATTACCTGGCATTCCGGGAACTGTCGCTCACGTACTCGTTGCCTAAAACGTTATTGAGTAAATGGAATATCCAGCAATTGGATTTTACGGTAACCGGACAGAACTTGGGGTACCTGACGGCTGCCAGGAACGTGCATTCTCCCGAATTATCGAACGAGGGAGGCATCTGGTCGGACGATGAATCGGACCGGAGCGGCGGTTACCCGTTACCCCGGACGGTTATTTTCGGCGTTAACTTGACATTTTAATCGTATAACCGAGAAAAACGTATTCCGGAACAGCCGGGTATCCCGGAGGGATGAACCTGAAAGTTCCGGATAACATCAACATAAACCATGTACATCATTATGAAACGATTCGTATATTTTTTAGTTTGTACGGTATGTGCAACTGTATTTATTTCCTGCAATTCGTTGGATTTGTATCCGGAAGACTGGAACGGAAGCGAAACGTTCTGGCAGAACGAGTCGCAGGTGGAAGGTTACGCTTTGGGGCTGCATAACGATTTGCGGTCGGCTTACACCTCTTTTTTCCTCCTCGGCGAATGCCGCGGGGGAACCTTGAAGGCGGGTACGTCGTTTATCGGCACCAGCTTGAATTACAGCTCGCCCATCAAAACCAACACGTTTTCGAAACACCAAACGGGTGTGGAGAACTGGAACGGCTTGTATAGCCAGATTCTGAATACCAATATTTTTATTTCCAAGGTGGAAAACGAATGCGACTTCCTCGACGATGCGAAAAGGAAGTATTACCTCGGACAGGCATACGGCCTGCGGGCGATGTATTATTTTTTGCTGTACCGTACCTTCGGCGGGCTGCCCCTGGTGGATAAGCCTTCGGTTCTGGAAGGGGTAACCGATGCGCAGGACTTGTATACCGAACGGAGCTCGGCCAAAGAAACGCTCGATTTTATCAAGAAAGACATCGAGCGCTCAGAAACCTGTTTCGGCGCTAACAGCGAAATCAAGATGCAAAAGGGCATGTGGTCGGGCGCGGCTACCTCGATGCTGAAAGCGGAAGTGTACTTGTGGTCGGCCAAGGTATCTACCGGCGACCAGCAACCGGCGGCCACCGACCTCGCTACCGCCCGGAACGCGCTGACGCCGCTGCTGAACGCGTTTACCTTGCTGCCCGATTTCAAAAGCGTGTTCAGCACCGAGAACAAGGGCAACGACGAGATTATCCTCGCCATCCGCTTTGCCGACGGGGAGGAAACGAACTGGATGAACCATTTCGTTTATGACGAAAACCTGTTCAAAATGCAGTTCTACGGCCACAACGGCGTACTCATGGGCGATACGCTCGGTGTAAAAGGGGTCGGTCTGTTGCGCCATGAATACAAATGGGGTCTGTTCAGTTCGATGGACGATGCCGACACCCGCAAGCGGGCCACTTTCCTGGATTGCTACGATGCCGGCGGCGAGCCGGTGGCGGTGGTGTTACGCAAGTTTATGGGGATTATCAACGATAACGGGAACCGTTCGTATTGCGACGATTACGTCGTGTACCGGTATGCCGACGTGTTGTTGATGATGGCCGAAATCGAAAACGCGCAAAACGGCGACCCGGCCTATTACATCAACCAGGTACGCCGCCGGGCTTACGGGGCGGCTTACGACGAAAACGTGCACGGGTATACCAACGGCACGTACGAGGAAAACGAACTGGCCATCCTCCAGGAACGGGATAAGGAGTTCGTATGGGAAGGAAAACGCTGGTTCGACCTGGTGCGGCTGCATGACGGCGCGGGAAAATCGCTGGCCTTTTCGGCCGCAGCCAATTACGACGACCCGGGCGCCGTGCTGGATGCCACGGAAGCGTATATGTTGCTATGGCCTATCGACGTGAATACGTTGAATAACGATCCGGAGCTGGAAAACAATCCGGGATACGACAAGTAAAAACCGATACGGCCGCTATGGCCGGAGTGGGAAGGTATGGAGAAGCGCCCGGAGGGATGAAGGGAATGTGTCGGTGTTAAACGGGGCTTCTCCGGTTCCTGCTCAAAGAATGGTCTTATTTTAAACAGGAAAAGAATATGAAACGAACAGGAAAATACGGTTTGCTTTTGTTGCTGTTGTTGGCAACGGGCCTGGCTTGGGGGCAAACATTCAATCCGAAGGCGCACGGCGTAATCCGGTCGGAACGCGCCGACGGCCGTTTTTACAGCTCGCGGGGCGTAGTGCATGCGATGTTGAAGAATAATGTTCCGAAGTATGCATTCAACCCCGGTTTCACGCCGGGGGAGTTCAAAAAATGGCAGCAAGAGTTGCGTACGGCGATGGGTCGGTTGATGAAGCATCCTCAACTAAGTAATTTGCCGGCTCCGCAATTGCTCTCTACGGTGCGGCGCGACGGTTACCGGGTGGAGAAGTGGGAGGCTTATCCGTTGCCCGAGTGTGTAACCTCCTTCCTGGTACTGATACCCGACGGGGTAACGGAGGCTAATCCGGCACCGGGAATTTTGTGTATTCCCGGTTCGGGCGAGTCGAAGGAAACGCAAGCCGGAGAGCCGGAACTGTCGCCTAAATTCGGTTCGGGCGATACAGGTGCAGAAGCCGAACGGTGGGTCGTGGCCGTGCCGTATGTAAAAAAAGACTTGGTAGCGGTGGTAGTGGATAATCCCGGCGCCGGCGAGGCGTCCGACCTGGAACGGTATACCACGGCTCCCGACTATAATTACGAGGCGGTAGCGCGTTACCTGCTGGAGCTCGACTGGAGTTACCTGGGATACAGTTCGTATATCGACATGCACGTGCTTAACTGGATGAAACGGCAACCTGTTATCCGGAACGACCGGCTTATCGTGTGCGGTTTTTCGCTGGGCACCGAGCCGTTGATGGTGATGGGGGTGTTAGACCCGGATATTTATGCATTCGTATACAACGACTTTCTGTGCCGTACGCTGGAGCGGATGATCGTGCTTACCGAGCCCGACGAAAACGGGCGGCGTCCGTTCCCGAATTCGATTCGCCACCTGATTCCGGGTTTCCTCAAAAACTTCGACTTCCCCGACATCGTGGCTTCGCTGGCGCCCCGGCCGGTGATTTGTCCGGAGGGCGGCCTCGACCGCGACCTGGATTTGGTGCGTAAGGCGTATGCGATTGCCGGCAAACCGGAGAATATAACGATTTACCATTATGCGAAGTTTGCCGACCGTGCGCGGGGGAATTACGAAAGGCTGCCCGAAGGGTTGAACCGGGATTTGTATTTCGAACTGACCAACGTAGACCCGCCCCGGCACGATGTGAAAATGAATGTCGTGTTACCGTGGTTGGATGAGGTATTAAAATGAAATCGGTTGAGCCGTACCTCCTGAAGCGCGAGGACGGAATAAAAAACGATTTTCTTGTATAAAAAGAATGCGAATTTCTCCTTTTACAGCTCTGTTTACCGCTCCGGAAGAAAGCAAAACAGAGCGTAAAAGGGGAATTGTTTTTTTAGTTTGTCGAAAGGCCGGATCGAACCGTACGTACTCGTTGCCTTTTTCCGAAAAGAACAAAGCCTCCGGCCGGCTAAATCACCCCTTGTGCCATCATCGCCCGCGCCACCTTCATAAAGCCCGCGATGTTGGCCCCTTTTACGTAATTGATGTAATTTCCTTCTTTTCCGTGCGTTACGCATTGGGTGTGGATGTTGCCCATGATTTGGTGCAGTTTCGCATCCACCTCTTCGGCACTCCACTGGAGATGCATGGCGTTTTGCGTCATTTCCAGCCCCGAGGTAGCCACGCCGCCCGCATTCACCGCCTTGCCCGGTGCGAACAGAACCTTGTTAGCCAAGAAGAAATCGACCGCTTCGGCCGTACAACCCATATTCGAAACCTCCGCTACGCATTGCACCTTGTTTTCGAACAACCGGCGCGCATCCTCCTCGTTCAGCTCGTTCTGCGTAGCGCACGGGAGCGCAATATCTACCGGCTGTTCCCACGGGCGTTTGCCCGGATAGAACGTAGCATCGTACTTTTCGGCGTACGGAGCCACGATATCCTCGCCCGAAGCCCGGAGCTCCAGCATGTAGTCTATTTTCTCGCCCGAGATACCCGCCGGGTCGTAGATATATCCGTCAGGCCCGGAAATCGTTACTACCTTCGCACCTAATTCCGTCGCTTTCAGGGCTGCGCCCCAGGCCACGTTCCCGAACCCCGAGATGGCCACCGTTTTGCCCGCCAGCTTCATGCCGTGCGTTTCAAGCATCTGGTTTACGAAATACAAGCCGCCGAACCCCGTCGCTTCCGGGCGCACCAGCGAACCGCCGTAATCCAGCCCTTTCCCGGTGAACGTACCCGTGTTTTCGCGCGCTAATTTTTTATACATGCCGTACAGATACCCGATTTCGCGTGCACCTACGCCGATGTCGCCCGCAGGCACATCCGTATCGGGGCCGATATTGCGCCATAACTCGAGCATAAATGCCTGGCAGAAACGCATCACTTCGGCGTTCGAACGGCCGCGGAAATTGAAATCCGAGCCCCCTTTGCCGCCGCCCATCGGCAACGTAGTCAACGCATTTTTGAAGGTCTGCTCGAAGCCGAGGAATTTCAGGATGGAAAGATTTACCGAAGCATGGAAACGCAACCCCCCTTTGTACGGGCCGATGGCATTGTTGAATTGCACCCGGTAGCCCAGGTTTACCTGGATATCGCCTTTATCGTCCACCCAGGGCACGCGGAACGTAAAGATGCGGTCGGGCTCCACCAGCCGCTCGATGATGCGCGCCTTTTCGAACTCCGGATGTTGGTTGTATACATCTTCAATCGAGATAAGTACCTCTTTTACAGCTTGCAGGTACTCTTTTTCACCGGGATGCCGGGCTTCGAGAGCCGACAGGATGGAATCGGTTTTCATAGCAGTTGAATTTATGTGTTTTTTATTCAGGTAATAACAATATGTCACAAATGTAGGGATAAATATGGAACAACAAAGTTTTTTCCTTACTTTTGGACAGTTAAATAGGACTAAATCTATGAGTGGGATTCCCGACTTTAAAACCCTTGTATTCAAAGATACATCGTTTGCCAACTTGATGAATAAGCGCATTTATAACGTGCTGCTTATCGCTACCAAATACGACGCGTTCATGCTGGAAGACGACGGCCGCGTAGACGAGCAGATATTCAACGAATATACTTCGCTCAACCTGCGTTATCCGCCCCGTTTTACCCAGGTAACCACCGAAGCCGAGGCGCTCGACGAACTCACCCGCAAAAACTACGAGCTGGTTATCTGCATGCCCAATATGGACAACAGCGACGTGTTCGGGGCGGCTACCGAAATCAAGGCGCGTTACCCCCATATCCCCATCGTGGTGCTCACGCCGTTTTCGAAAGAAGTGTCGAAGCGGATGGAAAACGAAGACCTGAGCGCCATCGACTACGTGTTCAGTTGGCTGGGTAACTCGGAGCTCCTGGTGGCTATCATCAAGCTGATAGAAGACAAGATGAACGCGCCGGAAGACGTAAGCTCGGTAGGCGTGCAGATTATCCTGCTGGTGGAAGACTCGGTACGGTTTTACTCGTCGGCGTTGCCTCACCTGTTCAAGTTCGTGCTCGAGCAGTCGCGCGAGTTTTCGAAAGAAGCCCTGAATGCCCACCAGCGGATGCTCCGGATGCGCGGACGCCCCAAAATCAAGCTGGCCCGTACATACGAGGAAGCGGTGCGCATCTTCGAACAGTATAAAAACAACATGCTCGGCATCGTGTCGGACATGAGTTTTATGCGCGAAGGGAAGAAAGACCCGTTCGCCGGCTACCGGTTCGGGAAATATGTGCGCGACTCGGGGCAGATTATTCCGCTCGTGCTCGAGTCGTCGGAAGCCGACAACCGGAAGTATGCCAAGGAGTTACGCGCTTCGTTTATCGACAAAAATTCGAAAAGCTATCCGCAGGATTTGCACGAGAAGATTATGCGCCGGTTCGGGTTCGGCGATTTCGTTATCCTGAATCCGGAAACGAAAGAAGAAATCATGCGCATCAAAGACCTGAAAGACCTCCAGAAAAAGATATTCCTTATTCCCGACGATTCGCTGAGGTACCACCTGTCGCGCAACCATTTCTCGCGCTTCTTCTATTCGCGTGCCATGTTTCCGCCGGCCGAGTTGCTGAAAGACATCGACGTATCCGAGTACAAGGATATGGACGAGGCGAGGCACGTGATTTTCGATGCTATCGTAGAGTACCGCCGCATGAAGAACACCGGCGTGGTAGCCGTGTTCGAGAAGGAGCGGTTCGACGAGTACTCGAATTTCGCCCGTATCGGCGACGGTTCGCTGGGCGGCAAGGGGCGCGGCCTGGCGTTTATGGGCTCGATGGTAAAGCGGTATCCCGATTTCAGGCAAGACGACAATTTCCCGGTAACCATTCCGAAAACGGTGGTGATTTGCACCGATATTTTCGACGAGTTTATGGAAACGAACAAGCTGTATCCGGTGGCATTGTCCGACATCCCCGACGACCAGATTCTGCGTTATTTCCTGCGTGCGAGCCTGCCCGCCCAGTTAATCGAGGATTTGATGGCATTCTTCGACGTGGTGAAGGGCCCGATGGCCGTGCGCTCGTCGAGCTTGCTCGAAGACTCGCATTACCAGCCGTTCGCCGGCATTTATTCTACCTATATGATTCCGAAGGTAGACGATAAGTACGAAATGCTCCGGATGCTGAGCGATGCCATCAAGGGGGTGTATGCCTCGGTGTTTTACCGCGACAGCAAAGCGTATATGACGGCTACCTCGAACCTCATCGACCAGGAAAAGATGGCGGTGGTGTTACAGGAAGTGGTAGGCTCGGCTTACGGCACGCATTTCTATCCTACTATTTCGGGCGTGGCCCGCTCGCTCAACTTCTATCCTATCGGCGACGAAAAGGCGGAAGACGGCATCGCCAATATCGCGCTCGGACTGGGCAAATACATCGTCGACGGCGGCCTTACGCTTCGTTTTTCGCCCCGTCATCCGCACAATATATTGCAGATGAGTACGCTGGATTTTGCGCTCCGCGAAACGCAAACCCGCTTTTACGCCCTCGACCTGAAAAACGTGGCGGAGCAGTTTTCCATCGACGACGCCTTTAACCTGCTCAAGCTCTCGGTGAAGGATGCGGATGCCAACGGCGCCCTGAAATACATCGTTTCTACCTACGACCCCTACGACCAGATGATTCACGACGGGTATTATCCGGGAGGCCGCAAGATTCTTTCGTTCGTGAATATCTTGCAGCACGACGTTTTCCCGCTGGCTAAGATACTGGAAGGCATCCTGCGGGTAGGGCAGGAGGAAATGGGGCGCCCGGTGGAAATCGAGTTTGCCGTGAACATCGACCCGCAGAACAGCAGCAAGGCCTGCTTTTACCTGCTCCAGATACGCCCCATTGTTGACAGCAAGGAAAAGATGGAGGAAGATTTGACCCGCATCGAGCCCCGCGAAACGCTGCTGTATTCTACCAGCGCCCTGGGGCACGGCATTACTACCGATGTGTACGACGTGGTGTATGTAAAGTCGGGCTCGTTCAATGCGTCGAACAACCAGTTGATTGCGTACGACATCGAGAAGCTGAACCGGGAGTTTACGGCGGCCGGCAAAGGATATGTGCTGGTAGGCCCCGGCCGCTGGGGTTCGAGCGATACCTGGCTGGGCATTCCGGTGAAATGGCCTAATATCTCGAATGCCCGCGTAATCGTAGAGTCGGGGCTCGAGAACTACCGCATCGAGCCGAGCCAGGGAACGCACTTTTTCCAGAACCTCACATCGTTCGGCGTAGGCTACTTTACCGTTAATCCGTTTAAAAACGACGGCTGGTTCGACGAGGCGTTCCTCAATGCGCAACCGGCCGTACAGGAAACCGAGTACCTCCGGCATGTGCGGTTCGAGCAACCGGCGGTAATCAAAATCGACGGCAAGAAAAGCATCGGCGTGGTGATGAAGCCCGGCGCAAACGCCTGAAACGGGTAGGATAGGGAAAGAATCCTTCCTACCCTTGCCGGTGCGGCACCCTGCCGGTCGAGTTCAGGGCGTGTTTATCGTCATGGTAGTTTTTTCGGTTTGTCGTTAGGCGCTTTTTATCTTCCGGCTACCTTTGTTTCCTCATCGAATCCCGGTTAACATCCGATTGCTTGTAAAGCAATGCATTTTTTTATTTGCCAGGCGTTTTCAGGCCATAACGGTCATATCTTCAGTAACTACAGGCCGGGTTGGAAAGCATGCGTCCGGAAAGCGTGCGCCCGTCGCCGTTAAAATATTTTTCATCCGGGCCGGAAAATAGGTCGTTCAACCGAAAATAGTTTATCTTTGCAGCAATCCGAGTAGTTTTCAATCGGTTTGTAAGTTATGGTTTTCAAGGGATGTGAACTGTATGCGGCAGGGTGGTGAAGAAGGCTGCGGGTAAGAACAAAGAAGTATCAGCATATGAAAAACAATGAGGTCGGTAAGCGATAAACGGTACGAGGAAATTTGCCAGGCGCTGAATGCAGGGTGGTGGCAGGTCGATTTTGAAGCGGAAGAAATAGAGGTAGACGAGTGCTTGCGTTCCCTTTTCCCGTTCCGCACGGGAAGAATGGGCTGGGACGAGTTCGGCGCTTATATGCTTCCCGAAAACCGGTGGCCGTTCCAGAAGGCTCTCGAAGACGTGCGGTATACCGGTAAGTTCCGGCAGGAGGTTATTTTGCAGGCACCCGGCAAAACCCTGTTGTTCGAGGCGGCGCTTACGGTACCCGGTTTCCATGCCGGCGGGAAGCTGCCGGAGGCAAGCGGCTTCATGCAGTTGAAACAGGAGCGGGAGGGGGCGCCGGATAAAACGCAAGTGCCGTTGGAAATAAGCGAGTTACTCGATTACATCGTGAGTTACACGCCGATGTATATGTTCGTAAAAGATACCGGCGACGATTTGAAATATTTGTATGCCAGCCCGATGATGGATCGCTTGTATAAGCCCGACCACGGGAGCGTAGTGGGAAAAACCGACCTCGACTTGTTCGAAGACCCGGCGGTGGCGGAGGCGTTCCGCGAGAAAGACCGTGAAATTGTACGCACCGGCAAGATGGTGCAGTTTATCGAGTCGATGGTCGACCCGCAAGGCGAGTTGCATATTATCGATACCCGCAAGGTATTGGTGCCGCGTCGCGGTAAAGCGCCTTACCTGCTGGGGATGTCGTGGGACGTAACTTTAATCGAAAACCTGAAAGCGCAACTGGAGGAAGATAATATGCGGGTGAACCTGGCCTGTAAAATCGGACGGGTTTATCCGTGGACCTGGTACGTGCAGCAAGACCGGGCCGAGTTTACACTGGTGGAAGACGGCCATATCGTGCACAAGCAAGTGGGGCACGAAGAATTTATCCGGACCGTACACCCCGAGGAGCGCGACCGGTACCGTGCCGAATTGCAACAGTTTAAAGAAGGAAAAACGCGGATGTTTCATTTGCCTTTCCGTTCCCGGTGTTTTTCGGATAATTACGTTTGGTACGAAATCAGCGGGGAGGCGTATATTTACGGTGAAAACGGACTTTGTACCAAGTCGGTGGGAATCCTGCGCGACATTTCGGCCGATAAACGGAGCGAAGCCAGCGAAAAGGCGAAGCGTATCGCCGAGTACAACGACCGGATGAAGTCGGCTTTCCTGGCCAATATGAGCCATGAGATACGTACCCCGTTGAATGCCATCGTCGGCTTTTCCGGCTTGCTGGCCGAATCGGACGAACCGGGCGAGCGGAAAGAGTTCGCCGTCATTATCGAAAACAGCAATCGGTTGCTGCTCCAGCTTATCGACGATATCCTCGACCTTTCCAAGATAGAAGCCGGTACGCTCGAATTTGTTTACTCCGAAGTCGATATCAACCGGTTGCTTACCGAGATAGAGCAGAGCATCCGGTTACGTCCGCACGCTCCGGAACTCGAAATCGTTTTTACCGACCGGTTGCCGCATTGCCGGGTACGTACCGAGCGGAACCGGATAACGCAGGTAATTACCAACTTCCTTACCAATGCACTCAAGTTTACCGAGCGGGGAAAGATAACCTTCGGCTATGTCCGGCAGGGCGATACGCTCCGTTTCTTTGTGGCCGATACCGGCTGTGGCATCCCGGCGGATGCGGCTTCGCGTATTTTCGAGCGGTTCGTTAAGCTCGATTCGTTCAAGCAAGGCACGGGGCTGGGGCTCTCTATCTGCAAAACCATCGTTACGAAGCTGGGCGGCGAAATCGGAGTGGAGTCCGAAGTAGGGAAGGGGGCTTTGTTCTGGTTCACCATCCCGTATGCGGAAGCCGGAAAGGAGGATTAGTACGGCAGTGCGCCCGGAAGCGGGCGTTTAACAAGACAAGCTGTTTGAACTCGCTACGTAAGCGGCGCCGGGGCTTCCCGTGTGCGGAATGCCATTTTTAGAGAGTGAGCGTAAGCCCTTGGATTTTGTATAAATCCCTTGCGCCCGGCCTTATCCGGGCAAGCTTGGCTACTGCCCTCTTACGCGGGATTTTCGTTGTTTCAAGACCAAAGTACATGACAAAAAATTCTTTTTTCGCTTACCTTTTTCTCGCTCGCCGCGAGGGCGTCTGCCGACGGCGCCTACCGGCGGTCTTCATTTTTTGGCTTGACCCAAAAAACGAAGCAAAAAAGGTCAAGGGCTACGTCCGCTTCGCTACATCCCGCCCTTCGTTCGCTAAAAGCCCCGAACTCGCTACGCTCAAACAGCGTGGCTTTTTTAACGCTCTCTTTCGGCCGGTCTGCTTAACGCTCATCGCCCGAGGCCCGAGGGGCCA
>JAJBTJ010000090.1 GCA_020860905.1 Parabacteroides sp.
ATTTCAGTTCTGGTGTTTCTTGCTGTTTGCTTCTTTAACGCCCTGTAAAGACACGAAGTGGGAGGAATTGCTGGCCGGAAATCCTCCCAAAGACGCCGTAACGGGGAAACCGGGCGAAATGACCGATAACGAAGAACCGGTCGATCCGGATGTTCCAGATGTCCCGGCAACCCATTCTTTTATCAATTCTTCTTATATACGAGGCGATTACTTCGATTTCGAGCGGATTTCGAAGGAAAGCATGGCTGCTTGTACCGATTTGATTTACCTGGCTCCCCGGCCGTATGCCGACGGCGAGCTGGCGTTCGACCTGCCGGTGAACGATGCGACGTTTTCCGGCGGCGTAACCCACATGGCGTCTTTCCAGGGCCGTTCGGGGGTAATCAAGTTCGACGGTACGGGTACGATGAACGGTGGTGACGGATTGATTCAGACTGCCGACTACGATTATAACAACCGGAAGGAAGAAAGCGCGAAAACGTTTACTTTCGGTACTTACCTGTATATAGATACGTGGGTGAACTGGGCTTACCTGTTTAAGAAAATGGATGGGACCACGGAAATTATTTCATTGAAATTAGGAGCTAACCCCAACACGTTGCGGCTTACCATCGACGGTACGGGCGCAGCGGCTACCAGCGCGGCCCTCACTGCCGGCGCCTGGCATCACGTGGCGGTAACGTACGATAAGGGTACCGCGAAACTGATTGTCGACGGAGGCGCTCCGGTTAATTTCGGTGCCGGACTTCCCGCCGAGGTACCCAATACGCGCGCCGACCTGTTAATCGGTGAAAATTTCAAAGGCTGTTTGGACGAAACATACGTAAGTAGCGTAGCCGCTGCGGTAGGTACCAGCGAGCTTTCGTTCAGCGCAGGCAACTGGAACAGTATCAAGGTGCTGGCTTACTGGAAATACAACGACGCTTCGGAGCCCGGTAAAGATTCGCATACCTGGTTGGGCCGGTTGGAAAATATCCGCACGGCGCTGGCCGGACAAGCCGGCGATACGAAGCTCCGGTTAGGTGTAACCGGCGGACACTGGAAGGATATGGCGGCCGACGCGACTGCCCGCGCCAATTTCGCCCGGAATATTAAAACGCTGATAGACACGTATCGCCTGAACGGTGTTGACTTCGACTTCGAATGGCCTACCAGTGCGAGCGAGTTTACCGATTACAGTTCGATGGTGTTGAAAATGCGCGAAGTGCTCGGCTCGGACGTTTGCTTTACCGTTTCGCTGCACCCGGTAGCGTTCCAGATAACCCCCGAAGCGATTGCTGCCGTCGATTTTATTTCGTACCAGTGTTACGGCCCGGCCGTGATGCGTTTTCCGTTTTCGCAATTCGTGACAGATGCCGAGGCGGCGCTCGATTACGGCATTCCGAAAGAAAAACTGGTGATGGGCGTGCCTTTCTACGGTTCTATGGGCTCGGCCACGACAGGCTATTACAACCTCGTGGTAGAGCAACGGCTTTCCGACACTACCCTCGACGACTTTGCCGGTTATACGTTCAACGGGCAGAAAACGATTCGCGAGAAAACCCAATATGTCTGCCGGGAAGGGCTGGCCGGTATCATGAGCTGGGATTTGGCTACGGATGTAGACATTACCCACCCCAAATCTTTATTGAAAGCGGTACAGGAAGAGCTGGATAACTATGTTCCGGCGCCGGCAGCCGAATAAACGGAATTCTAACAGTTAAATTTAATAGTATGGAAATAAAGAAATCGGCGAAGAAGCAGGAACGGTTCGTACTTCTTCTGATGCTTTTGTTATTGTTCCCCCTGGGTGCGTTCGCCCAGCAAAAAACAATCAGCGGACAGGTGGTCGACGAGCAGGGCGAAGCCGTAATAGGGGCTACAGTTATCGTGAAAGGCGTAGCCGGAGGCACGATTACGGATATCGACGGTAATTTTTCGATTGCCGGGAAAGTGGGGAATACCCTTTCGATTACTTATATGGGATTTTCGCCTCTCGAAGTAAAAATAACGAAGGCGGAAGGCAACCGCTTCGTGATGAAAGAAGATACGAAAGTACTTGACGAAGTAGTGGTGGTGGGTATGGATACCCAGAAACGCAATACCATTACCGCAGCCGTATCCACCTTGAAATCGGATGCTATCGTAAACCGTCCCGTAACGGATGTAACGAGCGCCTTGCAGGGAAATATCGCCGGGCTGAACTTTGCAT
The DNA here is from genome assembly GCA_020860905.1 of Parabacteroides sp. Taxonomy (GTDB): domain Bacteria; phylum Bacteroidota; class Bacteroidia; order Bacteroidales; family Tannerellaceae; genus Parabacteroides_B. The sequence goes on from JAJBTJ010000090.1 coordinate 2,192, forward strand.
CCGATGCGGCGGCCGGCGGGGTAGGCGGTGAAATGGGTGCCGAAATCCAGTTCAATATCCGCGGTATCGGCTCTATCAACGGTGGCGAGCCGTATGTACTGGTCGACGGAGTGGAGCAGAGCATGCAAAACGTAAATCCGGCCGACATCGAAAGTATCAGCGTATTGAAAGACGCCTCGGCTTCGGCCGTATACGGGGCGCGTGCTGCCTACGGCGTAGTTCTGGTAACAACCAAGAGCGGAAAGAAAGAAAAAGCGTCGGTAACGTACCGCGGAACGGTAGGTTTCAGTTCTCCTATCGGCATGCCCCGGATGATGAACTCGCTCGAGTTCGCCAATTATTACAACCGGCGGTTGGATAATGCCGGCTCGTCGGGCGACCGTTTCACCGACAAGACCATCGAAAGGATACAGGGCTTTATGGCGAATCCGTATTCGGAAGAATTTCCGGGTATCGGCATCAACAGCAGCGGCGACAGAAGTACCTGGGCTTCGGCTCTGGTAAACCAGTACGGCAATACCGACTGGTTCGACTACTATTTTAAGGACAAGGCGCTCCGCCACTCGCATAACCTGAGCATCCAGGGCGGTTCGGATAAAGCGACTTACTACATTGGGATGGGGTATACCTACCAGGAAGGCTTGATGGACCGGGTAAAAGACGACTTGAGCAAATACAACCTCAACACGAAATTCCAGGTAAAAGCCAACGAGTGGCTTAAGTTCGACCTGAACAACAACATGACGTTGCAGATGATTAAACGCCCCATGGCCAACCAAACAATCTTTTATAATAATGTGTCGGGCATGTCGCCCAACCAGGTTACGCAACTGCCGGTAGAGTCGGAATACAACACCCCTACCTGGAACGAGCTGCTTTATTTGCAAAACTCGCACTACCAGCAGAACCGGCTTTCGGACGCCTTGTCGCTTGCGGCTACGATTACGCCGCTGAAAGGATGGGACATCCGCGGGGAAATGAAGGTGCGCCTGGATGTGGAGAACAACGACTTGTCGATGAGCCAGTCGCAGTACGCATTGCCCTCGGGCATTCTTACGCCGGGAGCTACCAACAAACAGGGCTATACCTACCCGGGCATTAATTGGAACAACTGCTTTTTCGGTTCGTACACCCGGGGCAGCGCATTCGACTATTACCTGTCGCCGAACGTACTGACGTCGTACACCCACCAGTGGGGCGACCACTTTTTTAAAGCGATGGCCGGTTACCAGATGGAATTGCAGGAATATTCCAAAGAATATATGTATAAAGACGGCATGTTGAGCAACGACATTTTCTCGTTCGAAAACGCCAATGGAAACATAATCGCCGCCGAAAACCGTACGCACTGGGCTACGATGGGTATGTACGCCAAGTTGAACTGGAACTACCAGAACATCTATTTCCTGGAGTTCAGCGGACGTTACGACGGCTCTTCGCGTTTCGCTCCGGGACATCGCTGGGGGTTCTTCCCTTCTTTCTCGGCCGGCTACGATATAGCCCGTACTTCTTATTTCGAAAAGTTACAATTCCCGGTATCGCAGTTGAAGGTACGTGTTTCGTACGGTAGCTTAGGTAACCAGAACGGGGCCGGGCTGTACGATTACTTAGCCGTGATGACGCTGGAACCGAACTCGAAAGATGCCTGGTTGCTGCCGGGCTCGGCCTCGTCGCCCTCGAAAGGAACCATAGCCAAGACGCCTAAAATGATTAGCCCGTATATCACCTGGGAAAAAGTAGATAACGCCAACTTGGGTATCGACCTGATGATGCTCGAGAACCGCTTTTCCGTAACGGCCGATATTTACCAGCGTACCACGAGCGATATGATAGGGCCGGCCGAAGCCATTCCGGGTATCAGCGGTATCGACTCGGGCGACCGCGCCAAGGTGAACAACGCTACGTTGCGCAACCGCGGCTGGGAATTATCGGTAAACTGGAACGACCGGTTGAAATGCGGTTTTAGTTACGGCATCGGGTTCAATGTTTTCAACTATAAGGCGATAGTAACCAAATACAACAACCCCGAGGGGATTATTTACAACAACCATACGGGACTGGCCGGCAATAAAGGCTACTACGAAGGCATGGACATCGGCGAAATCTGGGGATACCGTGCCGACGACCTGTTTATGACGAACCGGGAAATCGACGAGTACCTGAGTACGACGGATTTGTCGTTCTTCAAGCCGGCCAACAACTGGGAACGGGGCGACCTGAAGTACATCGACTCGAACGGCGACCATGCGGTGAATCCGGGCAAAGGTACCCTGGCCGACCACGGCGACTTGCAGATTATCGGAAATACCACGCCTAAGTATTCTTTCGGTATCAACCTGAACGCAGGGTATAAGGGCTTCGGTATATCGGCCTTGTTCCAGGGCGTTGCCAAGCGGGATTTCCCGATTTCCGGAAGTACGTACATGTTCGGCGGTCAGAACTACTTCAAGGAGCACCTCGATTACTTCAGCCTGGAAAACCCGAACGGCTTCCTGCCCCGCCTGACGGAGTGGAAAGACAACACCGACTTTAAAGTGAATACCGGCTACAATACTACCCGCTATTTGCTCAATGCGGCTTATATGCGGATGAAGAACCTCACGGTGTCGTACACCTTCGACCGGAAGCTGTTACAGCCTATCGGGCTCAGCAACCTACGGGTATATTTTACGTGCGACAACCTGTTTACGATTACCGGCTTGCCCGGTCAATTCGACCCGGAAACATTGAACCAGGTGAATACCTGGGCGGGCGGCGACCTGAAGAATACGGCGCCGGGCCTTACCACGCCGATGGTTCAGAACGGGAACGGAAAGGTATATCCGATGAACCGGAATTTCGTTTTTGGAGTTGATTTTACATTTTAAATAAGGAATGAACACAATGAAAAAAATATATAGTTTAATCCTGTTGGCCGGGGCGCTCTTTTCCTCGTGCTCCGATTTCCTCGACCGCGAGCCGATTACTTCGCCCAACAGCGCCACGTTCCTCTCCAGCCAGGACCAGATAGCGAATTACGTAAACAGCCTGTACACGGCGCTCCCTTCGGTGGGCACCTACGGGATGGGCGTGCGGGGCGAGGAAAAGAACAGCGATAACATCGTGGCCTACAACTACGACCTCCGGCTCAACGGCGAATTGCAGGAAACGAGTGGGGGTACTTCCGAGTGGCAGAGCGGATATAAGAACCTGCGGAATGCGAATTACTTTTTCGAGTACTATAACGTAGACGCCTCGGCCGAAACCGAAGATATTCTGTCGTTGAAGGGAGAAGTATACTTTTTTCGCGCTTACTGGCACTTTTACCTCCTGACCCGGTTCGGGAGCATTCCGGTAATGGATGCTTTCTGGGACAGCCACGCCACGGTAGAAGGTTTGCAGATACCGCCCAAAGACCGCTCGGAGGTAGCCCAGTTTATCCTCGACGACCTGGCCGTAGCGAAAGGATTGCTTTCGCCGCGCAGCAAACACCAGGGATTGCGTATCTGTAAGGAAGCTGCGGTTATCCTGGCGATGCGGGTGGCTTTGTACGAAGGCACCTGGGAAAAATACCACCGGGGAACCGATTTTGCGCCGGCGACCGATAAAGCCGATTACTTTTTAGGCCAGGTGCTTACCTGGGGCGACGAGCTTTTCGGGATGGGCCTGGCGCTGAACACGACCGATACCGACCCGTTTATCAAGGATGCCGCCGCTGCAAGTGCGGGCGATGCCTATGCCCACCTTTTCAACCAGGCCGATTTGTCGGCTGTTCCCGAGGCGGTATTCTGGAAAAAATACTCCAAAACCGACGGGGTGATTCACGGCCTGGGCGGTTTGCTGGGCTCGGGCGTAGTGGATAATACGGGAGCCGCCGGATTAACCAAGTCGTTTGTCGATAATTACCTGTATGCCGACGGTACGTTTATCGACCCGGCGGAAGAGAAATTCAAGGATTTCAACCAGACATTCGCCGGTCGCGACCCGCGCCTGCTGCAAACGGTGATGCACACCGGTTGCCAGTATAAATCGGGAGCCAAAGGCACCAAGCCGATGAACGTGGCCGAGTTCCGCGACGGAGCCGACCAGGCTTCGCAGGACTTTAACAAAACGCTCAATCCTCCTTACCTGCTGGCCAGCGATAACCAGCGGAATATGACCGGTTATTGCATCCGCCTCGGTATCGATACCACCTATGTGGAAGGTAACAGCGAAACGGCGATTTGCTTTATCCGGTATGCCGAGGCGCTCCTATCGTATGCCGAGGCGGCCGAAGAGCTGGGCAAGTGCGACGACGCCGTACTGGAAAAAACGCTCAAGCCTCTGCGCGAGCGCGCCGGCGTTACCTACGTGAAACCGGTGGAAACGGATGCGAATTTTACGGATTTCGGGTATACGCTTACGCCTAATTTGCAGGAAATCCGCCGGGAAAGGCGTGCCGAGCTGGCGTTGCAAGGGTTCCGCCTGGACGACCTGATGCGCTGGAGAGGCCACAAGCTGATTGAAGGCAAGCGCGGAAGAGGGGCTTACCTGGATAAGGAGTGCGTATTGTACAAAGCGTTCGAACCGGGTGAAAAACGGCCTTTGCTGGAAGAATTCCTTACAGCCGACGGCTGGCTCGACCCCATGAAGGGCCGGTTGCAAAACGGATACCAGTTTAATTCGGCCCGCGACTATTTATTGCCTGTTCCGCCCACCGAATTGCAGTTGAACCGGCAGTTGCATCAAAACCCGGGATGGTCGAACCAATAAAAAACAGAATCGAGTGGTGTACGAATATAAAACAACATGGATATGAAAAACATACTTTATAAAATAGTTCCGCTGTGCCTCGGCGTGCTGTGCCTGGCCGGATGCAAGGACGAGGTGAAATACCTGCCTATGGCGGAGCCGGTGCCTTTAACGATGAATGTGAACGGCAAAACATTCGTGATGGGCGAACGCTTGCAGGCGGAGATTAAGGTTACGCCCGATGCCGAGGGAAACGCCGTGCCGGCAAACGAAGACTTCGATATTTATTTTACGGCCAAGTCGGGCTCGGAAGACGTGTCGGGCGTGTTCGAGTCGTTCAGCAAGGTGGTGGTTTTCCCGAAGGGCGAAAAACAGATTCTGGTGGAGTTCCCCGTGAAAGAGTCGGGGCTGGAAAACAGCGTGGATATGGAGTTCGTGGCGTTTGCCCGGGGGTATAAAATAGCCAATGCCAACCAGGCGATTAAAGTGTCCGACTTTTACCGCATCACGATGTCGGTAGAGGGAAGCACCGATAACATTTTTACCGAAGGCGACGAGTTTACGTTGGTGGCTACGATGGACAAGGTACGCTCGGTGCCGGTAGTGGTGAACGTGGCTGCCGAAGCAGGCCAGGAGGGGTATTACGTAAACCTGCCTTCTTCGCTCACCATTCCGGCCGGCGAACTTACGGCGAAAGCTACGGTTACGTTGAATACCGACGGCGAAATGACGGGCAATGTGGAATTGAAGCTCAACTTTACGAGCAACTCCAAGCTGAACCCGATGACGGCGCCGGATATGAAGCTGACGATGCTCGACCTCGAATCGCTGGCCGACCCGGATTTATACGACCCCACCAAGGTGTATGCCGTTCCCGAGCTGATGTTCATGTCGAACAAAAACAAAACGGCCTTCGAAAGCTGGTGGCCAGGCGACAAGTATGTTATTCCGGTTACGGCTGCCAACCAAACGGCTACGACCGCGTATCCCCATACCAATCCGGCGTTGGCTGCTGCGGGATGGAATTTCTGGAATGCGGTGGAATTTCATTATATTACGCCGAGCTTCGGATGGAATATGAACCCGAATGCGGGTGGCCATAGAAAACCCTGGGCATTCAGCGATACGTATGTGGCGTCGATGGAAAAATACCAGGCGCTCGATAATCTGAAATGTGTCAATGTAACCGACCAGGGTATTTTGCGTATGTGGACGCAGTACGCACCGGGTTCGACCACCCAGGTAAGCGGTGAAACGAGGGATTATGTATCGGCCGGCCTTCAAACTTTTGTAAAGAATCCGATTTACGCTCCCGGATTCGCCCGTTTCCGGAAAGGCATGCGTATCGAATTGCGGGTACGGGTTACCGGCGTACGTACCGGTTTCGTTCCCACTATTTCGTTGAAAGATATATCGGGCGGGGAGTACCTTACCAACCAGAACCGCATCGACATCCTGAAAAATACGGAAGGCAATGTGGTTGCGCAACGGGTATGTTCTACGGTAGAGGAAGCGGCTAAGAACACGTCGATGCCCCAGTTGGGAAAATGGAATATTTACTGGGTAGAATGGGTAGACGACCATACGATTAACGTAGGTATCAACGGCGTAACTACCTTGACGGCCGTGAAAGCCGACGGGTGGAATATCGCGCCCACTACCGGCACGAAAGATTTCGGTTTGATTCTGTATTTCGCACCTTCGGCCGACAGGGAGCAAAATGCGTTACCCGACGGTTGGGACAGCGTGCTGAAAAGTATTTCGGACCCTGAAAACGACAGCAAAACGCCGATGATGGAAATCGATTGGATTCGTTTGTATGTAAACGGCGAGTTCGTGCCGGATGCGGATGTGGATAATAAATGGACTAACTCGGTGTTCTATTGATTATCCGGTAACCCTGACGGAGGATAAAAGGGAAAACCCGGAAGGCGGGAGCGCTTGCGCTCCTCTCTTCCGGGTTTCTTTTTCCGTAAGAACCAGGGGGTAATTTGGACCGGCTCCTTTTCCGGGATTTCTTTTTCCGTAGGAACTCCGCACGGGCCGCCGGTTTTTCTTTGAACAAATAAATAACGCGCCCTGTTGATATAAAAAATTCAGGGAGATGGGACAGAGCGGGACGAAAGGCAAGAAGAAGAAATTCGGTTTTTCCGTGTTGTTCGGTATATTGAAAGATACCGTGCAGGGGTTTTCTGACGACAATGTGATGCGGCTGAGCGCCTCGCTGGCCTATGCAACCTTGTTTTCCATCATTCCTTTTCTCTCGCTGCTGATTACGATCGGCGTGTTTTTGAACAGGGACCTGGCCGGCCAGTTATATACCCAACTGGAGCCCGTGCTCGGGGCGGATGTGATAAACCAGCTCCGGTCGGTTATCGGGAATGCGGGAAAAACCGATTCGTCTACCTTCGCCACCCTGGTGAGCATCGGGGTTTCCATCTTCGGCGCCACTACCATTTTTGCCGAAATGCAAGGCTCGCTGAATATTATCTGGGGAATAAAGGCCGTACCGAAGAAAAGCTGGCTCAACTACCTCCGTACGCGGCTCCTTTCCTTTTCGATTATCCTGATATTCGCCTTTATCCTGCTGATAACCTTCAGCATTACCAATTTTATCGCCAGCCTGGGCGACCGGTTTATGACCAGTTATCCGGATGTAGCCGAATGGCTGGTAAGGATTACCGGCATGTTAATCAATGTAGGGGTTACGGCGCTGATATTCGCTCTCATCTTTAAAATACTGCCAGATGCCAAGATACACATAAAAGACGTGCTGGTGGGAGCCGTGGTAACTACCTTGTTGTTCCTGGCCGGGCAATGGGGCATCTCCCTTTACATCGGCATTGCCAACGTGGGCACGGTGTACGGCGCGGCCGCCTTCCTGGCTGTCCTGGTTACATGGATTTACTACTCGGCCATCATTATCTACGTGGGAGCGGAGTTTACCCAAGCCTGGGCCGACCGCATGGGCGGCAAGATTTTCCCCGACGAGTTTGCCGTGGCCACCAAAACCATCGAGATACACGAAGATAAGCCCCTCGAAGCGGTTAATAAAGTGGAAGTAAATAAATAACCGCCCTGTTCTTGCGCGCAAGGCTCCGCTGTTCCCGGAGTCGCTTTTCGTGCATTTCCTTCTTTCCGCCCGTTTAGTATGGGGGGATGTTAAACGGTGCGGCGGATGGTACGGCCTGGTTCTTACACCGGGCGGTTATTATACTCCGTTGCCTCCTGATGGCTCAGAAATGGCCTGTATCTGTTTGCTTTACTGGTTCTAAATCTCTATATTTGCGCCTCGTGGAAATGATTCTTTACGTATCGCCGGCTCGGAACCGGTGCGGTACGGGATGCTGTCGATGCGGCGGATTTTGCTTGATGACATGGAAGCAAACAATTGGTATAACTTACCGAATCTGACTGAATTAATCCGGAAGATGAAACAGGATGAACGCTTAGTCGATAAGCAAACCGGGGTGCTGGAGCCGTGGAATTGGTCGCCTGAAAACGTTGAGTAATCAGGAGGCGGCGTAAGTGTGTGTGCCATTGTCCTGCTCTCGTGATGATAAATTTGAAAACTTAAAACGATGAACCGAATCGTTCTGTTTATAGCAGCCTGTTTATGCTTATCCGGTTGTAGCGAGGGCTATTACATCCGGGAGGCGAATCGTTATTGCGAGCTCGGACAATTGGAAAAGGCAATAGTATATTATGATAAAGCGCTTGCGAAGAATCCGGAAAACTACGACGTGTATATAGATAAAGGGCTTACCTATAGTGATATGGCAAAGGAAGAAGAGGCCGTGGAAATATTTTCTGAAGCGATAAAGCGAGTCCCCGGGAGGGCTTATGCTTACTATTGCCGGGCAGAGTCGTATATGGTGATGGAAAAGTATGAAGAAGCATTGGAAGATTATAACAGTACGTTAAAGAGAGTAGTCGGAACCGGCAATGAACTTGTCCGGGTAAAAGGAGTTTGTAATGAGTTTTTTCATACTACTTTCTTTGAACCTGGCGATAATATAGACCCCTACACCGTATATGCCGACAGAGCGGTTGCCTATTACTATTTAGATAGTCTGAACCTGGCATGGCACGACCTGAATGTATGTATCGGTCGTTCTAAAGAACTTGCCCAGTGTTATTATTGGAGTGCTTTTATACGTTTCAGGAGCCGTGATACGCTTGCTGCATGTGCTGATTTAAAAAAAGCGGTATCCCTCGGTTATGACGGAGCATTCGCTGATTACAAAAAATGTGGCTGTGATAGCATTCATCCTTGATGGGTATGGGTAAAAAGCCGACTGATGGGGTGGTACGTAATTACGGGGACGAAGAAATGGTACGCTGGATAAGGATGAAGCGGTAATTTAATAGAGAACGGAAACTGCTCCGGAAGAGTGGTGATTAAAGAATTCATACTAATGAGGATGTAAACTATGGCGGGACAGATAGGTCGGTTTGTTAAAACAGCGTTGTTTTTCGTGCTGTTAAGTGTGAACATTCATCTGGCTTGCATTTACTTAACCCCCGTATCCGCAACAAGGGAGGTTTCCGGGATGTTTCTCGGCGTTTTTCTGTTACAGCTACTTCATTCGTTTTTGTTCATCCTGTCCGATTTGTGGTTACACGACAACAAAATCCGTATGATAGCCGTCGTTCTATTGGCGCTTGCCGGTTTAGCCGGCGCGGGGTATTTATATGGCGGGAATGGAAAGCTTGTATCGTACCAAAATTCGTTTGGTATGTTTTGGCTCGCCCTAAGTGGTTTGTTCGTCTATTTGCTTTTAGCTATCCGTATTTCCTATTTCATAAAAAGGTTATCGGCGGCGAAAGCTAATCGTTGACGATGAACGATTTGGCGTATGGTAACGATACTATGTAAAGCAAACAGGAGTCGATTAACAGCAGCATTCCCGCTTAAAAACGGAACGCTGCCGGACAAGGATGGCAAAGAATAAATATGAAAAATTTTAAGTCGATACTATGTGTTCATCTAATAGCGCTGATAACCGGGGGTATTATCGTATTGGCAATTCCTCGGGAAAATAAACTTTGTTGGAATATGGGGTACATCCTCTGCTGGACTGTTATGCTGACAGCTATTGCGGTGAGTTGCTCCCTTCCGGCAAAGATTAAGTTCCGGAAATTGATAAAAGGGTATCTGATTGCCTATTGGAGTTTTCCGGTCATCGCCTTGTGCTGCATGGGGTTTTATGCTGCTTATTTTCCCGGTTTAGTAAAAAGTGTATTCGTCCCTACTGCCAAAGTCCTGGAAAACGAACACTATATCTTACGTAAAGCACCTTTCGATGTGCGTATGCGTGGAGATTGTTTGTATGTAAAAAAGGGGCTGTTGGAAATATACGTAGGGGATACCGGTTATGAAGAACAAGACGGCGGATATTCCTATATAAATCCGGCCCGCCTGCCTGCTGATACAGATGCCCGTTCATTCGAGGTTTCACTTGAAAAGAATATCGTTACCATAGCTTGTGCAGATACCCTATTGATTTATAGAATAATAAAAATGTAACAAATAGCGTACCGCCTGGTGCGGCACGCTGCCGGGCCAGGCGGTATTCAGGATAAAGGGTACGACCGTTTTCTCCCTGAAATCATGGCCGGAAGGAAACGACGGTACGACGGATGCCAAGTGTGATACGAACCTTATTCGTTTTGCGGTATCATTTCGTTCAGGCACGCGATGGCGTTGAGCGTACGCGGATAACCGATGTAAGGCAAAAGCTGCGTTACAACCGCCAGCAACGTGTTTTTGTCGTTGCCCACCGCTACGTTTCCGGTGATATGGCCTTTGACCTGTGATTCGCAGCCGCCCAGTGAAACGAGTATCGAAAAAGTGAGCAATTCGCGCTGCCGTGTATCCAGTCCCGTGCGGGTCTGGTAGTCGCCGAAACAGTTGGCCGAGAGGTAACACTGGAGGTGTTTCTGGTTTTCCGGGGCAGCCTCGTACATCCGGTCGATTTGCTCGCCGAATATTTCCTTTTGCAACGCGAGTCCCTTCCCATAGCGGGTTTCCGGCGAAGTTCCGGACTGGCTCTCCAACGGCAACCTTACACCGTTGGCCGTCAGAAATTCGTTTGTTATCCCGATAAAATCGGCCACCTTCGCGATACCTGCATAAGGCACTGCATGATAGAGCACTTCCTTGATTTCCACCGGCGTAATGCCATTACCGAAGGCTGCCCGGAGCATCATCCGGTACTCTTGCACAGCGTGCAGGGCGATGCAGGACGACATCGTTACCAGCATACGGGTCTTGCGGTCGAGGTCGCCGTATTGCAGCACCTCGTCGAAAGCAAAATTGCCGAACACCTCCACCAGTTCGGGGTCGGTCTGCCGGGCCGTCGATACATAGCCGGGAAACCACGCGTCGAGGTTACGCCGGGCGGCGTCGGTAAGCCGGACGGACGGTGCCGGTTTAGCCGTGACTTCGGCATATTCCCTGTCGTCGACCGGGCCGAGCCAGGTGGTTTGGTTCGTTTGTGGATTGCAGGCAACGGCCAGGTGCGCAAACCAACTGTCCGGGGCGGCGCCGTGCCAATGCACCACATCGGGTGCGATTTCCACTACATCGCCCGGCAGCAGTTCGCGGGCCGGTTCGCCCTTTTCCTGATAATATCCCCGTCCGGCGGTAACGATTAGCAACTGACCGCCCGTATGGCTGTGCCAGTTGTTGCGGCAACCGGGTTCGAAAGTCACATTCGATACGGGAACATTCAGCTCCTTGAGCTGCGTCAGTGGGGCCAGGTAAGATTGCCCGGTGAAGTACTGCGCATAAGCGGTGTTTTTCTCGCCTTGCGGGAAAATCTGCTGAAAAGTCGTTTCGTTGTTCATATCTTTTTCTTGTGCATTAGTCGTGCTGACAGAGGCGATTAACGCCAGCAGCAATAAAATCTTTTTCATCATTCGTTTTTCTTTTTCCTATAGGGCAAAATTACAGCGATATGGCCGGCCTGTTGGTATACGAATTACGGATTGATTTACCCAAAATACAGATTTTCCTTATTCCTATATTCATACATTCATCGAGGTAGAGAGGGGAAATGGCTACTTTTGCCTGTTACGGATATAGCCAAGTACATTTACCCGGGATTTTCTTTGTTTCGTTTCTTTGTTTCAAGCTCTAAGTAGATGGCAAAATGTCAACTTGTCAAAATAACCCCTGCGTGAAGGGGTTATT
>JAJBTJ010000042.1 GCA_020860905.1 Parabacteroides sp.
CCCTCGCGGCGAGCGAGAAAGATGTAAGCGAAAAAAGAATTTTTTGTCATGTACTTAGGTTTCAAGAGAAAGAAATGAAAACCCGCCGTGGTAACGGCCTAAACCGCCCTGGAAGGCAAAAAGCCACCCTTTACCAGAAAGCACTTTCTTTCCTTCATTTCTTTTAGCAAAAAGAAATGAAGACCGTCGTCAGACGCCCTCGCGGCGAGCGAAAAATCATCCCAATAAAAGCCATCCTGCTCTTTTCTCCCGAAAAGAGAAGATAGGCTGCACTTCGACATAATCAAAGCAAAGCTTTGCTTCTGTCCTCAGTTTGCACTATCTTTGCCCAGTTAGAAATAAAAACAATGGAAGACGAAATCAAAAAAGCCTGCGAAGTGATGCAAGCAGGCGGCATTATCCTGTATCCCACCGATACCGTCTGGGGCATCGGCTGCGATGCAACCAACGACGCCGCCGTGCAGAAAATATACCGACTGAAGCAAAGAGCCGACAACAAAGCCATGCTGCTCCTTATTGACAGCCCGGCCAAGCTGAACGCCTATGTAACCCGCGTGCCCGACATAGCCTGGGACCTGATAGAAGTAGCCGATAAGCCCCTCACCATTATCTACCCCGAAGCCCGCAACCTCGCCCCCGGCCTGTTAGGCGCAGACGGAAGCGTAGGCATACGCATCACCGGCGAACCCTTTTCGCAGAAGCTATGCGCGCGTTTCCGCAAGCCCGTAGTATCCACCTCCGCCAATATCAGCGGGCAGCCCTCCGCCGCTACTTTCAGCGAAATAGCCGGCGAGATTAAAAACGGAGTAGACTATATCGTGCAATACCGGCAAAACGACACCACCCGGGCCAACCCCTCCGGCATACTCAAATTAGGCGTCGACGGCGAAGTAATCGTCATCCGCTAAACAGCCCCCGGCGAGCAACCCCGGCATAACCGGCTGCCGGGATGCGGAATACGGATATACGCGAAGTAACCCCGTTTTCATCCCATCGCTTGCCGGCTCGGGAGCTACCCGGTTCGACCCGCCGGCGCGCACATGCTTTTTATCCCGGTACCAGGCCGCACACGCCGTTCGCTGGCATTCATCCCGATAATTCCGGAAAAGAAAAAAAATTATGGCAAAAGAAGGATTATTTTTCCGGTTCCTGCTCTGGCGGGAACAACATATCAAAGAAAAAAATTTCATATTGATTATCAGCTTCGTGGTAGGAATACTTACGGCCGTATCGGCCATCCTCCTGAAATACCTGATTCATTCGATACAACACCTGCTCACCAGCAATTTCGCCATCGACAACGCCAATTACATGCTGCTGGTATATCCCGTTATCGGCATCCTGCTTTCCGGCCTGTTCGTCAAATACATCGTACGCGACGACATCGGGCACGGCGTAACCAAAATCCTGTACGCCATCTCCCAACGGAAAAGCCGCATCAAGCCCCACAATACCTGGACCTCTATCGTGGCCAGCTCCGTAACCATCGGCTTCGGCGGCTCGGTAGGAGCGGAGGCACCCATCGTGCTTACCGGCGCCGCTATCGGTTCCAACCTCGGACGTGTGTTCAAGATGGAACAAAAAACCCTGATGCTGCTCGTAGGCTGCGGAGCGGCGGGCGCCATTGCCGGCATCTTCAAGGCCCCCATCGCCGGCCTGGTGTTCGTTATCGAAGTACTGATGCTCGACCTGACCATGACCTCCGTGCTGCCGCTCCTTATCTCTTCGGTTACCGCCGCCACCATGGCTTATATTTTTACCGGCACCGAAGCGATGTTCAAATTCTCGCAAACCGAAGAATTCATTATCGGGCGCATCCCGTACGTACTGCTGCTCGGTATCTTCTGCAGCCTCGTCTCCCTCTATTTCACCCGCGTGATGAACCGCGTGGAAGGCATGTACCGCAACTTGGGCGTATACTGGAAAAAATTCCTCCTCGGAGGCACCATGCTGAGTATCCTTATCTTCCTGTTCCCCCCTCTGTACGGCGAAGGCTACGGCACCATCACCTCGCTCCTGAACGGGCAGTTCTCGCACCTGATGGATACCAGCCCCTTTTATAACCTCGACATCAGCTACTGGAGCATCCTGCTCTTCCTTACGGCCATCCTTATGGTGAAAGTATTCGCCTCGAGCGCCACCAACGCCGGCGGCGGCTGCGGCGGAATCTTCGCACCCAGCCTGTACTTGGGTTGCATCGCCGGGTTCGTGTTCGCCCATACCTCCAACTATTTCCCCTTTACCATGTATATCTCGGAAAAAAATTTCGCCCTCCTGGGCATGGCCGGCGTGATGGCCGGCGTGATGCACGCTCCTCTTACGGGCGTGTTCCTGATAGCCGAGCTTACCGGGGGGTACGATTTGTTCCTGCCGCTGATGATTGTTTCGGTGAGCTCGTACATCACCATCCTGATGTTCGAGCCGCACAGCATCTACTCCATGCGGCTGGCGCAGAAAGGCGAGTTGCTTACCCATCACAAAGACAAGGCGGTGCTCACCTTGTTGAAGCTCGACAGCGTAATCGAAAAAGATTTCCTTACCGTTACTCCCGACATGACGCTGGGCGATTTGGTGAAGGTAATCGCCCGCTCCAACCGCAATACCTTTCCGGTAGTCGACGACCGCGGCGTGCTGTTGGGGCTGGTTTTACTCGACAATATCCGCAACATTATGTTCCGTCCCGAGTTATATAGCCGGTTCCGGGTAATTAAATTCATGGTTTCGGCGCCTGCCAAAATCCGTATCGACATGCCGATGGAGAAGATGATGCAGGTGTTCGACGATACGAAAGCCTGGAACTTGCCTGTAGTCGACCCCGACGGCCATTATATCGGTTTCGTATCGAAGTCGATGATATTCAATGCCTACCGCGAAGTGTTGGTAGATAATTTTTCAGGAGATTAAAGAACGATGGAGAAAGAAGCGTTACGTATCGTGTATATGGGTACTCCCGATTTTGCGGTGAGCAGCCTCGACGCCCTGGTAGAGGGCGGGTATAATGTGGTGGGTGTGGTTACGATGCCCGACAAGCCGGCCGGCCGGGGGTATAAAATACAGTATTCGCCGGTAAAGCGGTATGCCCTGGAGCGGGGGTTGCCGTTGTTGCAGCCCGAAAAGCTGAAAGATCCTTCTTTCCTCGACGCGTTGCGCGCCTGGAAGGCCGATTTGCAGATTGTGGTGGCTTTCCGGATGTTGCCCGAGGTGGTGTGGGATATGCCGCGTTTGGGTACTTTTAACCTGCATGCTTCCTTGTTGCCGCAGTACCGGGGTGCCGCCCCGATTAACTGGGCGGTGATGAACGGGGAAACGGAAACGGGGGTGACTACTTTCTTCCTGACGCACGAAATAGATACGGGCCGTATCATTTTGCAGGAACGGTTGCCGATTGCGGCTACGGATGATGCGGGCGTCGTGTACGATGCGCTGATGGAGATGGGGGCGCGCCTGGTAACCCGTACTGTCGACAAGTTGCTCGACGGCTCGGCCGAAACGGTTCCGCAGGAGGCTTTCCGCATCCCGCCGCACGGGTTGCACCCGGCGCCCAAGATTTTTACGGAAACTTGCCGCATCGACTGGCACGAGCCGGAAGAGGCGGTATATAACCGTATACGGGGCTTGTCGCCTTATCCGGCGGCCTGGACGGAGCTGGTGGCGCCTGACGGGTGCCGTACAGTTATGAAAGTGCTTTGTACGGAACGTACGGGTAATGTTTCGGATGCTGCTCCGGGTACGGTGCGTACCGACGGACGGACGTATTTCGAAGTGGTTGTTCCTGGCGGGGCGTTGCGTATCTTGTCGCTTCAACTGGCCGGAAAGAAGCGGCTGCCGGTAACTGATTTCCTGAATGGGTTCAGGTTGTCGGAGGAGTATAGGGTGGAGTAGGGGCGGTTCTTTTAGAAAGAACTCTTTGTTAGAAAACTGGGCTTTTGGGCGAAGGCTGTCCTTTTCCTTTCAAGGTGGTTTAGGGTGTTACCACGGCTGTGAGGCTTTTTCGCTTGCCGCGAGGCATCTGCCGACGGCGCCTACCGGCGGTCTTCATTTTTTGGCTTGACCCAAAAAACGAAGCAAAAAAGGTCAAGGGCTGACACCTCGCTCGCTAAAAATGGCACTCTACTCACTGAAGGCCCCGAACTCGCTTACTTTGTAAGCTCAAACAGCGTGGCCTTCCGGGCGTTCGCTCCGTACCATTTTCTTAACGCTCGTTCGCTCATATCCTTCCGGTTGGTCATCTGGTAATCGCCCTGGGTAGTAAACGTCAGTTTTTTTGTCAGGTTAACGGTCGCATTGAGGCTGAACAGCGAGAAATTCGATTTCCATTCGCTTTTCCTGTCGCGCAACAGCAGCAGCGGGTTTTCGGCTGTTTCCGAAAGCGGGTAATCGTGCTTGCGTCCCCAGGTACCGTCGTTGTATCGGATGGGAATGACAGGCGGCATCTCGATCATATTCCGTACGGCTCCCTGGTTGAAAGAGCCTTCCATATCGTTGTTATTCCCTTTCTGGCTCCCGATGGTAGCTACCACCTGCAGGCGCAGCCAGTCGTTGATTTTGCTGTTTACATTGGCCGTACCCGAGAAACGCTCGTATACCGTTTCTTTCACCAACCCTTCGTAATTCTGATACCCTACGCTGGCGTATACACTCGTATTTTCGCTTCCCGATGCAAACGACACCACATGGTCGTGGCTCACGGCCGTTTGGGTAACCGCTTTCTGCCAGTCGGTATCGTACCGGGGCGAAGCCATCAGCAACCCGTTGTCGTCGTACCGGTAACTGTCCGGACCGTTTTTAGCGTAGTAAAACAAGTTTTCCATCGGAGAGGAGAGGTGCGGCATCGTCTTTCCGCTGTAAGCATAGGCGCGCCGTTGCACTTCCATGTATTCGTCCGAATTCAACATGTCGAGTTTCCGGTTCAGGAACCCGAATCCCATCTTGCCTTCGTAAGTAACCGAGCCTTTCCCTTTTTTGCCTTTCTTGGTGGTAATAAGCACCACGCCGTTCGAGCCTTGTGCACCGTACATCGCTGTTGCGGCGGCATCTTTCAGCACATCGATCGACTCTACATTGGCCGAATTGATAATGTCGGGGTTCACGCCGATTACGCCGTCGAGCACATAGATAGGGTCTTTACCGGCATTGATAGAGCCCATGCCGCGGACGCGCAGCGACGACGAACCGCCGGGGCGCCCCGATTGCGAGATATTCTGTACCCCCGCCACCTTACCGGCAACGCTTTGCATGATATTGAACGCCGAAGGCCGGTTGTTCAGCTCTTCGCTCTTTACGGAGCTCACGGCAATCGACATATCCTTCTTCGTACGGGTTCCGTACCCGATAACCACCACATCCTCCATCACGATGGCGTCCGTTTTCATGATTACGTTGTATTGTGATTTTTCGCTTACCGGCAGTTCTACCGTTTTCATTCCCACATACGTAAATTGCAGGGTCTTGGCATCCGCCGGGATAGCGAGCCGGAATATACCGTCTATATCGGTCGTAGTACCGATAGTCGTGCCTTTTACCACCACGGCCGCCCCGATAACAGGTTCGCCGTTTTCGTCCGTCACCACACCCGATACGGTTCTTTCCTGCCGTTGCTGTGCGGCATCGGATGTAGCATTTGCTTGTACGCTACCCCATAGCAGCCATGCCAGCAAGAACACTAATTTGAACATTCCGGGCAGTAAGCCGGACGTATCCGTTCTTCGTTTTCTTTTCATATTAGTAACCAGTTTTTTAATTATTAAAAAGTTGCATTTTGCAGATTAACATTCTTTTTCAGGTAATCGGAGAATTCCGTTCCATCGCGATTATCCGGTTTTAGCGAGCTACTCCGGCGGCTCGGCTCCGGCGATTCCGGTTGTATCCATCGGCTCACAGATTAGATTAATAATCGGTATTATTTCCCCAATCCTTATGGGGAGTGTTATCCATATACAGCTCCAGGGTGCCCCCGGCAGCGATTTCGGCGAAATCCAGGTAGCATTTGTCGTATTCTTTCCCGTTCAGCACCGCTTTGCGGATGTAGATATTCGAAGGGCTGTTGTTATGCGCTACGATGGTGAACTTCTTGCCGGCGGCATACTCCGGGTCGAGCCGGAACTCTATCTTATCGAACACCGGGCTGGTAATCTCGAACCGGGTATCGCCCGGACAGGAAGGGTGGATACCCGAGGCTGCCAGTATGTACCAGGCCGACATTTGTCCGGCATCTTCGTTGCCCACGATTCCCTCCACTTCGTTCCGGTAGGCGTTTTTGCAGATATGGCGCGTCCATTTCTGTGTACTCCACGGCTCGCCCAACTTGTTGAACAGGAAAGGAACGAAATGAACCGGCTCGTTGGCATGATTATAATACTCGTTCCACAATAAATCGTCCGGCGTTTTATCGAAGAATTCCGTCAGGTCGGCCAGTACCGCTTCCCTGCCGCCCATCAACTCCACCATCCCCTCGGTATCGTGCGGTACGAACCATCCCTGCTGGTAAGGGTTCGACTCGATACAACCGTACCACTCGGTAGTGCGGGCGTTCTCCGGCCACGGCTCGAACGAGCCGTCGGCTTTGCGCGGCCTGAACCACCCTTTTTCCTTATCGAAAATAGCACGATAGGCTTGCCCCTTGCGCCGGTATCCGGCAGCCTCTTCCTCGTTGCCCAGGGCTGTAGCCAGTTGCGAGATACACCAGTCGGTATACGCATACTCTAACGTATGCGAAATACACAGGTTCGTCGGCGAATACCCCAGGCGGTCGTTCCCGAACATACGCGAAGTGTTTTTCGCATACCGGTAGGCTTTTGGCACATCGAACGTGCGTATCCCTTTGATATAAGCATCGGCAAGCACCGAGAGCGCAGGATTTCCGAGCATACATCCCGAGTAGGCATTCATAATTTCCCAGCGCTCGAAATATTCGCGTCCGCTTTCTTCGGCCAGGGTGATAAGCGAGTTGAGCTGGTCGCTCACGAGTTGTGGATTGATAATCGTCTGGAGCGGGAACTGGCTGCGGAATACATCCCAGCCGCTGAAAATGGTACGTTTCGTAAAAGCCCCGCCAGTCGGGTGAACGGCGCCGTCTCCGCTGATATAACGGCCGTCGACGTCGGTACATATCCGCGGGTCGATCATCGTGTGGTACAAAGCCGTATAAAATATCGTCTTTTCATTGTCGTCGCCCCCCTCTATCTTTATCCGGCTCAACTCCCGGTTCCATTGCTCGCGTGCCTGTTTTCTCACTTCGTCGAAGCCCGGCCCGGCTATTTCGGCATTGAAATTCTTTTCGGCGCCTTCCATATCGACGAACGAAATACCCGCCTTCAGCGTTACTTCCTCGTGCTGCCGGGTAGGAAATTCCGTATAAAAACCGAGATGTTTACCTTGCATCTCGTCTTTTCCGGTAATAACCGGAGCTTCCGCCACCCGCATAAGATACGGAATGCTCACCACGTCGTCTTTTTTCCGGTTCCAGCTATCCGGAATATCGGCGCTCCAGAACCCGTAGTTTTCCAGCGGTTTGCTAAACCGGGCGAAGAAATAAACGGTATACCGGGTATTGCCTTCGCCGTTGCCCCAGCCTCCCCCCTCGGGAGCGCACTTCATCCAGCCCTTAACGGTATACTTGTCGACTACCTTTATATACTGTTCTACCGAGGTTCCGCCCACCCGGCGCGCCAGGTCTATCTGGATACGCGATTGCTTGTTCTCGGGAAATACGAACCGGAGTATGCCGCCGTGCGGTGTTGCAGTGCTCTCTACGTCGATTCCATAGTCGGTAAGGCGCACCGAATAGAAGCCTGCTTCGGCCGTTTCGGAGGCTTTGTCGTAGTGCGACCTGTATCCGGCGATGCTCCCGTCTTCCTTGCCGGCGATTTTTTTCAGCTCGCCGGTGGTTGGCATCACCAGGAAATTACCCAGTTCGCCGAACCAGCCTACTCCGCTCATTTGCGTAAAGGCGAATCCCTCTATCGTGGTATGCTCGTAGCTGTAGCCGGAACTGTTATCCCCGCCCGAGACGGTGTTCGGGCTTACCTGCACCATCCCGTAAGGGGTGGTCGCTCCGGGAAAAGTCTTTCCCAGGCTGTGGTAAACCCCTGCGGCCGAAGTGTTGGTGCTTGCGCCGATAAACGGGTTTACATAATCGGCAGGGGCGGTTTTTTCCGAACCCTTTTGTATTCCCGAACAGGAAGTGATGCCAGGTATCATACAGGATAGCGGTAAAATTAAAAGTGTTTTAAACAAATTCCGATAATGCGTCATGCCTTTATTTATTTTGATAATTTGAATGTTTTCAGTCCGAAACGGGGCATTCCGGTTTTGAGCTCCGAACCGTAACCGGTGGTATGTAGGGCCGGAGTGGCTACGATAGCGCCTCCCAACTCTATTTCTTCGGCCTTCGAAAGCGCTGTTCCGAACTTTATCGTACGAACCGAGCCGTCGCCCGAAGCATTGAAAAACCTCACCATCATCTCATCGCCTTGCAGGTAGGTCGCAGACAGCTCGTAGCCGGTTCCTTCGGTATTAATCAGCGAAACGTTCCCCGGTTGCGTATTCCGGAGAAAAGAACATACCGGAGGCTCGTTCCACCGTTGGCTTTCGTTATGAATATCCGCCGTATCCCATTCGCCGCTGTGCGGGATTACCGCAAACCGGATATGCGTAGGGCCGTTTATCGGGTAATCGCGTCCCCACAAGCCGTTGCCCGAAAACTGCACGGTAAGCCCCAGCGGGAAATCTTTTCCGTAAGAATACGAAGTAGTATGGTCCGAAAGGAGTGCGAACCCGGGCCGGCCGTTTCCTTCCGCCAGGTCTACCCAGTTCAGGATAACGGTATGCTTGATGCTGTCCCAGGTATTGAAATGCGTATTATCGAGCTCGCTACGGCACACATCGAAGGGCGCGTTCTTATATAAACGGGGCGATTCGAGGTCGACGGGGAACAATACGTTGAGCTTGAAGCGGTCGTCGTAGAATGCCCGCCGGTTGTTGGCGTAAGCGTCTTGCTGGCGGTATTCGCCGATGCCGGTATTGTGTTTCCAGTTAATCGTGAGGTCGAACTCTATTTTGCGTTGACCCTCTTTTATCGTAAGGAGTTGGGTAAACGGGTGCGAGGCGATGCTCCCTTGTATACGTACCGTTTTCTCCAGCGGGTTGTTTCGTATCACCGTTACCTCGGCAGGCGTTTCGGCAGACGAGCGGAACGCTCCTTCGTCGTAGAAGAACCCGCGCAATTCGCCTATGGAAAATTCGTTACCGCTATCGGTAAATTCCTTGCCCCCTTCTTGTTTGGCCACCAGGCTCTTGACGGTACCCCCCTTCAATGGGTCTATCACGATGCGGTACATGCTGTTTTCGAGTACCACCGGGCCATGCGCTTTCTTTTCTTTCGCTTTCTTTTCTTTCGCGACTTTGCAGTCCGGTTCCACCCGGTAAGTGGCGTATCCGAAGGCCGGAATATCCGCTTCGAGCAGCACCGCCGTTTCGTTATCCCGCGTTTCGGTAACCGTTTCCGTTTTTTTACCGGCGGCATCCGTCACGTGCAGGCGGCGCCCCGCCAGGCTTTCGGGTAATACGGCCCGCACTATTTCGCGTCTCGGAACGCCCAGCGTGTTATAAATGCGCAGGTAAAACCCTTTTTCGCCGGTTTCGCCCGTGGAAAAACTCTGAACCGCTCCGGTTATTATGTCGTTGCAAAGCCTTTCGGTCGATTGTGTCCAGCCTGCGATTGCCTCCGCCCAGGTCGTGTCTTTGCGGAGGCGGTTGTAGGGTACAATCCACGAATCGTGGTGCTGCGACAACATCAAGGTGCGCCACGCTTCGTCCGATTGTTCTTTTCCGTACCGGTATCCGTTGCATAAATAGGCTATCATACTTATCTTTTCGGCCTGTATAAGGCGGTTCTCTGCGTGGCGTACCTGCCTGGCAATGCGTTGTAGCGCCTGGCTGCCCCACATCAGGCTCACCCGTATGTCTTCCTGCGACAACCGGTAGGGGAGGCAAGCAGAACTGTCGGCTACCGTTTCGAAATATTCGCGCCAGGTTACGTATACCGAATTGTTTTTGATGCTGTCGCCTGTGCCTATCCAGGGGCCTCTTTTCCAGCCCGCATCCTGGAAGGTCATCCCTACGGGGTGTTTTATTCCGGCCTCGGCGCAGGCTTTCAGGTAGCTCGTTTCGTTGCCCCATGCGGCAGTTTGCCATACGGAGTTCTTTACGAGCTCTTCGCAGGCGTAGCGGGGAACGGTGAGAATCGAAGAGCCGTCAGGCCCGGTCCAGTTCACTGATTCGCCCCCGTAGGGCGCGGTATAGCCGCCCCAGCAGGTGTTGGGGCATTTCAGCACGGCATAGCGGAAACCGAACTGGCGGAGTATCTGCGGCAGGCAGCTCGTAAAACAAGGCTCTTCTACCGAGTAGGTGGCAAAGGTAACGCCGGGAAAATGCTTCCGGAGGCGTTCGATGCCGTAACCGAACTGGCGGATGATGCTTTCGCCGGATATATTGTAGCAATAGGGCTGCGTATACGCCGGGTTGGTAAATTCAACGCGCTTGTCGGTTGCGATACTGCGGAAACGCGCATAATCGCCGGGAGTTCTCACGGCTACGGTATCCCACGTTTCGGGTTCTATTTCGAGGCACATGCGCCATTCGGGATAACCGGCAATCAAATCCGTTAAATACTCGGTTTTCCATTCTACCGGGTAGTGCCCGTATATGCCTCCGTGAAATCCGTCGACGAACCAGGCTTGCTGGGCGAAGAGACGGGTGGCTGTTACAAGAAGTAACAAGGTATAAATGCTGCGTTTCATATACATGTCGAATTTAGGTGTTAGCTTGGGGTAGCTTCCGTAAAAGCCGGTATCGCAAAGTAAAGCGTAAAAAACGGCAACGGGATGGATATTAGGTTCCAAAGTAGAGCGGATATAAATATAGATGATTATAATACAGTGGTTTATGGATTTAAAAACGGCCGGTTTGGTAAATAAATTATAGCGCGTTTTCCAGCGAAGTAATTCCCGCCGGGCTGTTTGGAGGTATTATTGCTGAATAAACTTTATCTTTGCCGGGGAGTAAAATAAAAAAACAGAAAGGAAAAAACAGATGAAAATCGGAGTAGCCCAGACAGAGCCTGTAAAAGGCGATATAGAGAAGAACCTGTACAAACATTTGGCCTTTATCGAGTCGGCCTCGGATAAGCATTCCAGCTTGCTTATGTTTCCCGAGTTGTCGTTAACGGGTTACGAGCCGGAATTGGCGAAAGAGTTGGCCACAACAGCCACCGACCCCCGGTTCACCCCCTTGCAGTAAATAAGCGACCGGCTCCGTATCGTGGTATGTGCGGGCGTTCCTACCGTCCGCCAGGGCGATTTGTTTGTCAGCATGATTATCTTCCGGCCGGGGAAGGAACGGATTACTTACTCGAAACAATACTTGTATCCTACCGAGAAAGGCCTGTTTACGCCGGGCGATACCCCTTGTATTCTTCCTTTTGACGACGGAAACCGGATTGCGCCGGCGATATGCTACGAGCTATCGGTACACGTACATGCAGCATACGCGCATAAAATGCATGCAACGGCCTATATGGCCAGCGTGCTGAATTCCGTGAACGGCGTCGACGCCGATATAGCCAGGTTGTCGAACATTGCTTCGGATTACCGGATGACCGCTTTTATGGCCAACTATGTAGGTTGTTCGGGCGGCCATGCGTGTGCCGGCAAATCGTCGGTGTGGAACCCGGAAGGCGAACTGGTTGCACAACTCGACGGCAAAAGGGAAGGCTTGTTGATTTACGATACCGCGACCGGAACAGCGGAATGTATATATTAATAAGCTGCCGGGTGTTACCGTATCGCTTTTTTGTTTTCCTTTGTACCAGCTAATTCCCCTATAATAAACGAGCATGGAACTGAATTTTGCCAAAAGGATGGCCTATATACAGGCATCCGAAATAAGAGAAATATTGAAAGTGACCGAGCAGGAAGAGGTGATTTCGTTTGCCGGCGGCTTGCCGGCCCCCGAGCTTTTTCCTATCCGTGAAATAGACGAAGTAACCCGGATTGTTTTAAAGGAAGCCGGAACCAAAGCGCTCCAGTATACCACCACCGAAGGGTACGCCCCGTTGAGGGAATGGATTGCCGACCGGATGAACCGGCGTTTGGGCACTTCATTAGATAAGGATAACGTGTTGCTGACGCACGGCTCGCAACAAGGGCTCGATTTGTCGGGCAAAGTTTTTTTAGACGAAGGAGACGTCGTGCTGTGCGAAAGCCCTACCTACCTGGCGGCCATCAGCGCTTTTAAAGCGTACGGATGCCGCTTTATCGAAATCCCTACCGACGGCAAGGGGATGGATATGGAGGCGCTCGGGGAAGCGCTCGACAAAACCGCGAAGGTAAAGCTGATTTATGTAATACCCACTTTCCAGAATCCCACGGGAAGAACCTGGAGCCTGGAGCGGCGTAAAAAGCTGGCGGAGCTGTCGTCGAAGTACGGCGTTGCGGTGATAGAAGACAATCCGTACGGCGAGTTGCGGTTCGAAGGCGAAACGTTGCCCTCCGTAAAATCGTTCGATACGGCCGGAAATATCTTGTGTACGGGCAGTTTTTCCAAAATTTTCTGTCCGGGTTTCCGCATCGGCTGGATAGCCGGCGATAAAGAGATTATCCGTAAATACGTGCTGGTAAAGCAAGGCACCGATTTGCAGTGCAACACCATAGCCCAGCTCACGATTGCCGAATACCTGAAACGGTACGACATCGACAAGCATATCGGGAAAATAGTCGACGTGTATAAAAAACGCTGCGATACGGCCGTCCGGTGCCTGGAGCGTTATTTCCCGGATACAGTAGCGTTTACCCGGCCCGAAGGGGGATTGTTTACCTGGATAGAGCTGCCCGAAGGCGTTTCGGCGCGTGAAATCCTGGTGAAAAGCCTCGAAAAGAAAATTGCGTTTGTTCCCGGCGGCTCCTTTTACCCGAACGTGCATAAAGAGAATACGCTCCGGATAAATTACTCCAATATGCCGGAAGAGAAGATAGAGCAGGGGCTCGGCACGCTGGCCGGAGTGGTGAAGGAGTATATGTAAGGCACGGAACGTATGAAGATTCGTAGGGTGGAAGACAGGAGCCCGCTGCTGATAGAGCAACTGGTGCGGGTATGGGGCGACTCGGTGAAAGCAACCCATTTGTTTTTGTCGGACGGGGAAATAAATACTATCCGGCAGTATGTTCCGCAGGCGCTGGCCGGAATTTCTCATTTGATTGTTGCCCGGGACGACAACGATATGCCGGTAGCGTTCATGGGGATAGAAGGGCGAAAGCTCGAAATGTTATTCGTAGCCCCCGGACACCGCGGACCAGGGGTGGGAAAGGAATTGCTACAATACGGCATGAAAGAATATTCGGTTAACGAGTTAGGGGTAAACGAACAAAATCCGCAGGCCAGGGGATTTTACGAACACCTGGGATTCTGGGTGTACAAACGAACCGCGACTGATGAACAAGGCATGCCTTATCCTATTTTATACATGAAATTGGATTGAGCGTCGGGGCGAAACAACAGTTTCACCGGCAAGAAACCAAAGTACATCACAAAATCGAATGTAGATAGAAGAACCTAAGTCCATAACAAAATGTCACCTTGTCAAACTAGCCCCTGCGTGAAGGGGCTATTTGCGTTAGAGAGCCGGCGAGGTACGTAAAATATCGCCTTCTCCGCAAATTCGGGTTTGATAAAAAGTTGGCAAAATAAGGTAAGTATGGAGCGATTGGATGGCGGATAGTTCGGCTTTATTTTATTTTGACAGGAATTAGTGCGTCTGGGCGGCTGGATGATAATTTGTT
>JAJBTJ010000050.1 GCA_020860905.1 Parabacteroides sp.
AGTTGAACCGGTTTTGTCAGCGGCAGTTCGGCACCACGGCGCTCAAGATACGGAAGCAGGCTATCGCAAAGGAAAAAATAAAAAATTAAGAAAGATAAAAGCGGTGTACCTATATGCCTTCCTGAACTAAAGCGTTCAAATACTCTCATCCTGCCGGTGATACGGGGAACCAGTATATCTTCTCCCGCTGTTATCTATTATTTGCACGAAATATACCGGGATAAAACCGGATTCCTGCTGTGCTTTTTCCTTTTCTTCTTAATTTAATCTGTATCCTGAGCTTGCGGATGTAGTTTTTTGCCGGTAAATCCGGATTTTATTCTGAATAGAAAAAGAAATATACATATAATTACCCGGACTTATATCCCGAAAATAGAATGCGCCCCGCAGTTAGAGACATACTCTACGCAGGGCGCATTCTGTTTTTGTATTACCGGTTTATCCGGTTTATTTAATATAATTATACACCTTCAGGTTCGAAACATCGCTTTTGAACGAGCCTGCTTTTTCAAGCGGAAATATTAACGTACGTACATAGCTCATGGAATTCTTTCCGTTATTGAACATTTTCTTTTGGATGTCAAGCGTTTCCTGTAACCGGTCGTTTACAAAAAGGCTGGTCGAAACCGAATCGCCACAAATCCGGAAACGTGTTTTTTCTTCCGGCACTACGTAATCGAATGTGTTCAGGTACCCTTCCCTTTCGAATCCCAGCTTACCGCTTTCCGGGTCGCTCAGGTAAAATACGGCATGAGGCGAGCGGAACAGAACGGTACCCTTCTGTGCGTCTTTATTCACGATATCGAACTCGACACTGTAGTTATATCCAATTTCCTCGTAAGGCAATTCGTCGCCGGAAAGAAGCTGCGCCTTCTCGTAAACCAGCTCCGGAACATTTCCTACCTTGCCGGCGATGTTTACGCCCGGCGCTTCGCTCAGTGCGCGCCGTTGTTCGTTAAACGCAGCGAACGGCAACGATGTATGTGCGCCGCTCCACATTTTTACCGATAACGTTTGCAAGGCGGGAAATACCCGGTGGTGAACGTCTTTCGCCGAGATACCGTTTCCTACATGGTCGTTCCATACGGCAAACATACCGCCCAGGATAGCCGGGTCGTTCTCTTCGAAAACCACGTCTCCCACATGCGCTGGCGTCCACCCGTCGTAAAGTTTTTCAATGTTTAAATAATCCTGGTAATACCCGGCAGCGGGAACGATATAAACCAATCCGTCGGGGATACTGATAAGTTTATACCCCTCTTTTACCATTTCTTTCGGGTCGGCATACTCATTGTACCAGGCATTCATTACCACGTTTTCCGATTTAACCGGCGTTTCGCCCTTTGCATGTGTTAAGGCGCCCCATGCATACGCCTGTTTCCCGTATGATTCCACCAACCGGATATAATGATCGGTAAACGCCCTGAACTGTTCTACCACATCCTGTTTCTTATTCGAGTACTCGTCGGTGCCGATATGAACGGCCTTTCCCCGGAATACGGGCTCGTCGCCGCTCAGGTACTCGGCAAATAAACTGTCGACGAATGCATACGTTTCCGGCCTGAACAAATCGAGATGGTCCATACCGTATTCCTTGCTTCCTATTGCCGGTCGGTAGTGCGTCAGTGCCAGCGAATGAGCCGGTACGTCGATTTCCGGGATAATCGTTACCTGGTATTCTTCCGCTAATTTCTGCAAGTCGATAAACTCCTGCTTGGTGTAGCGCCCGTCTTCGGCGGCCAGTCCGGGAAAGGTGGTGCTTTCCAACCGGAAAGCGGCGTAGGTTTTATCCCAGTCGTTCCCGAAATATTGCTTGAATCCGTTGTCGTTCAGGTGAATCTGAAAACAATTCATTTTATAGTAAGCCATCAGTTTTACATAATCCCTTAAAAAGTCGATGGTGAAAAACTTACGGCCGCAATCAATCATAAAACCTCGGACGTCATATTCCGGGAAATCGGTAATCACCCCTTTCGGCAAGGCTTGATTCGCGTTTTGCTCGGCCAACTGCAAAAGCGTGCGGGTAGCCCAGAAAATACCTTGTGGAGTATTGGCTTCTACCTCGATTTCCGAACCGATACGGATGGTGTAGCCTTCCGGACCGATTTCGGGCAGTTCGGCCAATTTGAAGCTGATATCTCCTTTTTGCGGCTCTTTTTGTTCGACAGGCAATTTTTTTTCGAACATTCTTTGGTAATCTTTTGCAAAAGTTTCTATCGTTTTCTGTAAATTTGCATCACACGGTGAAAACGCCAGCACCGTATTCGGGTTGATGGTGAAATACCCGGAATTTCCCTGCCATTTCCGTATCTCCGGGATAACGAAGGGTTTTTCATTCACTGGGGTGGAACAGCCGGCCAGCACCAGGGCCAGAACGCCGGTAATAACTATGCAAATGCGGCAACGGCCCGGTAAATAAGAACGATGTTTCATGGTAGTAGAGTTGAATTGGTTGTGATTTGGCCGTAAAGTTAACAATTGCAATTGAAAGCGGCAAGTTGCCTTTCGATTTACTAACGGAAGGGAGCGGTTGGTATAAATATGCTACAAAACACATTTAACCAATATTTGCGTTTGCTTATGCGCACTATTGTAAGCTCTGCGATATATTTGATTCAAATCTGAAATAATATTTCAAATATGGAAAGCCTGGTTCCAAATATGGAAAAAGAGGAGAACTATAAAGTACCTAACCTGGAAAAAGGAATAGCGGTGATGGAATACCTCGCGGGGTATCCGGAAGGCCAGACCCTCCAGGAGATAAAAGGTACGCTCGTTATTTCCCAAACCACGGCTTACCGTATTTTGAATACTTTGGTGAGGCTGGAATATCTGGCATACGAGGAAACGACAAAACGGTATAAATTAACGCGAAAACTACTCACTCTGGGCTTCCGGGCGCTTAACGAGCATAATATGCTCGAAATCGTATTGCCCCGTTTAAGGGAACTCCGCGATAAAGTACAGGAGACCGCTTGTTTCGGTGTGCTTGGAAAAGAGAAAGGCGTATTTATCGAACAGGCGCAGGGGCACCATACTTTCCGTTTCGTACTTACGCCGGGTAAAACGTTGGAGTTGCACTGTTCGGCTCCCGGCAAGGCGATGATGGCATTTTTGCCCGATGTAATCCGGAACCGGTATTTGTCGGTGATGACTTTTCCGCGTTATAACGAACGTACTATTACCGACCGCGAAAGCTACCTCCGGGAGCTGGAAAAGGTGAGACGTACAGGTTATGCGCTCGACAACGAAGAGGAAATGAGCGGTGTGATTTGTGTAGGAGCGCCTATTTTCAATTATAAAGGCTATCCTTGCGGCGCTATCTGGATTTCGGGTCCGAAAGACCGGTTAACGACTGAAGTAGTGGTCAACTCGGCGCACCGGATTAAAGAAGTAACACACGCTATTTCGTGTGAATTGGGTTATAGCAGAACATCAACGATATAAGGAAAACCATGAAAAATAACTCGATCAGAAAATTTATGTTCACCTGCTTGGCTGCCTGCGGTTTGTTGACGGTTATAGCCGGTAACAGGCCGTTTTATACTACCGGTATCGCCATAACCGACGCAGGCAAAATCGTCCTTTCACAGAAAGGGGTTAAACGGGTAGATATTTTTTCGTCCGACGGAAAACAGTTGCTTCGCTCCATCCCTTTCGATGAAACGCCTACCGGCGTGGTTACCAACGGGAATAAGGCCTATATAACTACCTTTGAAACCCGGGGAATACTACATATCGTCAATTTAGAAACAGGCGAATCGGAAGCTACCGTTCCTGTCGGTTCCGGAGCAACGTCGCCGTTCCTGGGCCCGGACAAGAAATGCGTGTATGTATGCAATCAGTTTGCAACCACAGTATCCGAAATCGATATCGACGGAAAAAAAGTAACCCGTACCGTAAAATTGCTGCGTGAACCGAAGAGCGGTGTATTCAGTAAAGACGGGAATTTTCTATATGTAACGAATTTCCTGCCGGCCCAGCGGGCCGATATAGACACGGTTTGCGCTGCCGTTTCGGTAATCGAAATGAACGGCTTTACCAAAATAAAAGATATCCGGCTGGCCAACGGCAGTAATGCGTTGCGGGGGATTTGCATTACGCCCGACGGAAAATATATTTACGTATCCCATAACTTAGGGCGTTTTGCCGTGCCTACTTCCCAGTTGCAGCAAGGTTGGATGAATACCAGTGCGTTCAGTGTAATCGATACGGATAAGCAGGAGTTTGTCGGAGCCGTGGTAGTGGATGAGCCCGAAAGGGGAGCTGCCGGTATCTGGAGCATTGCTTGTAACGACGAGTCGATTTTTATTTCCCATTCCGGAACGCACGAAGTAAGCGTAATCGATCATCCTGCTTTGCGCGAGAAGTTCGAGGCTTATCCCGATAAATCGATGCTCGATTACGACCTCAACTTCCTGTACGGTATCCGCGAACGTATTCCGTTGCAGGGGAACGGGCCGCGCACTATGGTGCTAACCGGTGGAAAGTTGGTTGTTCCTACTTATTTTGCCGATGTATTGAACGTGCTGGATGCTGATACCCGTGAAGTAACTGCTGTCGAGTTGAATCCGGGCCGTGAAGAAACCGATATCGATAAAGGTGAAAAGTATTTTAACGATGCCTCGCATTGTTTCCAGAACTGGCAGTCGTGTAACGGCTGTCATCCGGGAGATGCGCGTACCGACGGTATGAACTGGGACTTGATGAACGACGGCGTAGGAAATTCTAAAAACTGCAAGAGTTTGCTTTTCAGTCATGTTACCCCGCCCAGTATGATTTCGGGTATTCGTGCATCGGCCGAAGTGGCTGTGCGTGCCGGATACAACTTCATCCAGTTCTTCGATATCACCGAAGAGGATGCGAAATGCGTGGATGCGTACCTGATGTCGTTACGCCCGGTTCCCAGCCCTTATCTGGTTAACGGCGAGTTAAGCGAAAAAGCGAAAGAAGGCCGTAAAATATTCGAAAAGTTAGGTTGCGGCGAATGCCACAGCGGCCCTTATTTTACCGATATGAAAATGTACCGCATCGGCGAAAACGTGGAGTTCGAAAAAGGCTGGGATACGCCTACGCTACGCGAAGTATGGCGTACGGCTCCTTATTTGTTCAACGGCCGGGCGGCCACGATGCACGATGTGTTCGAAGTGGAAAAACACGGAATCAATAAGAAGATTTCCCAAAAAGATATGGATGCGTTAGTTGAATATGTGAACTCCTTATGATGCAATATTCTGATAAAATACAGTACGAAATTTATTCTACCCGGTTAGCCGATTTCAATATCATGGTAGATATGTTGCTGGAACAGATTCCGGTGCAACAAACAGTGTTACGACTCATCTTTTTCGGTATGCCGCCTACCAACCGGGTATACATGAAAAGATATGCTATCCTGAAAGCCAAAGTAAGAGCCCGCTTTAAAAAGCGGATGCCGGTATTGACCTATGTAGGGCAACCAGCCCTGGATAGCGGGATGGCGGTAGAGGTCCATAGTTACCGGAAAGGTCCGTTGGATAAAGTAACCTACAAGGAAAACAACCGTATTTCTTATGTGTTGCTCGAAAATAATTCCGGACGTTTCCTGTATGCCGGCGGTTTCCAGTCGGATATTATGAATAAGAGTATCACGGAGCAGTCGGAAAACGTATTCCGGATGTTGGGAGAGGTAATGCAGGAAGAAGGATTCCCGGTGGAGTCGATTGTGCGGCAATGGAATTATATAGAGCGTATTACCGGGGTGGAAGAGGGGCGCCAGCATTACCAGGCGTTTAACGATGCCCGAACGGCTTTTTATAACCAGGCGGCATGGACGAACGGATATCCGGCAGCTACCGGTATCGGGGTTACCCACGGCGGAATTCTGGTCGATATAGATGCTATATTACCCGCCGATGAAGCGTGTTATGTTACGCCCTTGGATAACCGGTTGCAGGTTGCTGCCCACAATTATTCCGAAAACGTATTGATTGCCGAGCAAACCGAGAAAAGCACGCCTAAGTTCGAACGGGGAAAAGGTGTGAATTTCGGAAGTTCGGGCGTTATTTATATTTCCGGAACGGCAGCTATCCGGGGAGAAGAAAGCCTGAAAGATGCGGCGCTTCCCGAGCAGCTCTATGCAACGATGGAAAATATAGCCTATCTTATTTCGTTGGAAAATGTAACCTCAGCCGGAGCAATGTGCCGTTTCCAGCCTTCGGTGGAGATGTTGCGGATTTACCTGAAAGACATGTCGGCTGTGAAGGAGGCGAAAGAGTTGATGGACGCTTTCCGGTTGAATGTACCGGTTGTGTATTTATGGGCGGATGTATGCAGGGATGAATTGTTGATAGAGATAGAAGGTATTGCCAAGTTCTGAGTATCTTATTTATTAACATATACAAAAAGAAAAATGAAAACAATGCTGAATGTAAAATCGCTCTCGCTGGGACTGCTTATCCTGGCTATGGGAGCTTGTGCCGGAAAAACGACCTCAACGAGCGACGCTGCCGCTTGTCCTGACCCTGCTAATTGCAAATGCGGCCAGACCTGTAATTGCACTGCTACTATTAACTGTAAAAATAACAAAGAAATGAAGTACGCTAAAAAGTTTACGAACGCCGATTTTTATACCGACGGGAAATTCAATCAGGAAGTGGCCATGAACGCCATGAAAGATATGTTCGAGTTCTATGGAATTCCTTTTACCGATTTGATGGCCAAAGACATGTGGGTTACCGACTTCGGTTTGGGTGATTTCGAAAATGTAGGTATGGGCGGTATTTTCTGGGTAAACGATGCTGACCACGGATATTTTGCACATGCTATTTACCTGCTTCCGGGCCAGATGATTCCGGAACATGCCCACGTAAAAACGAAGTTTCCCGCCAAGCACGAATCGTGGATGGTTGAAAAAGGATGGGTATATAACTTTTCGGAAGTCGGCGACGCAACCCCCGATGCTCCCGCAATCCCTGCAGGCCACGGACCGATTAAAAGCAAAAACTTCGTGGTTCAGAACGTAGGAGATGTATTGCGTTTGAAACAACCCGAAACATTCCACTTTATGATGGCCGGTCCGGAAGGCGCTATCGTTGACGAGTGGGCTTGCTATCACGATAACGACGGCTTGCGTTTTACCAATACGAAGGCTGCTCTTTAATTCCGATCGCAATTGTTAACACCTTATATTAAGATACATGAATAAATATTTTTTATTAGTATCACTCTGTTTATCATCCTTTGCACTGGTTTCGGCCGGTCCGAAACAGAAGAAGGCGGATACCTGGATTGATGCGTCGATTAAAGCGAAAACGGAACTGCAAAGCCAGCTTCAAAAGGCGAACATGCCTGTTATTTCCTCGTGGAAGAAGCATAAGGAAAAAGCAGAACCTTTTGCTGTCGATTTGAAAGGCGTGGATAAGCTGGTGCTTATCACGGCCGGAGGTCCGGATGGTTCGGATTACGACCAGGCTGTTTGGGGGAACGCCCGTTTGATTAAAGCGGACGGTACTTCCGTTTGGTTGGATGAAGTTCCTTACGAATATGGCGTTGCCGGCTGGGCAAAGCCTAAAATGAATGTTAACGCGTACGACCACGAAATCTTTATTGCCGGCAAAGAGTACAAACACGGTGTTTTCTGCCATGCAAACGGTACGTTGGTTTACCCGATAAAAGGCGAATATGTCCGTTTTGAAGCCGAAGTAGGTATCGATGATACTTCTTCCGGCGGTAGCGTCTATTTCCAGGCGTTGAATGCTGTTCCGAAATTCGTGGGCGACGAACTGATTGCCAAGTATCCCGGACAAATCGGTATGCTCGGCGCTATGATGGACGGCTTGGATACCTGGCTGATTACGGCGGATGCTTCTGTGGAGAAACAAGCAGTAGACGCTATGATTAACAAGTTGAAAGACGGTTCTTATTATAAGAGCGTCGTTCAGCAGATTGCTAACGAGCAAGAAGTAAATACCCAGATTCGTAAGTATCTGGAATTGTTCGAACAACTGCAGGATGTTTATGCACTCCAGAGCGACTTGGAATGGCTGAATATCGAGGCTGTCAAGTTGGCTTTTGCTGATATGAAAAAACAGAAAGGCTTCGATGCGGCTAAATACCAACCGATGCTCGACGAGTTGATTCAGCTTCAGCAAAAAGGATTCGGCGGTATTTATAAAGGCGACGGACAAGCGATTGCAGATGCCCGCAAAGCATTAGCGAACAAGAAGGCTATTTTGTTGGGTAACCCCTTGCTGGATGCCGACAAGATTGTTGCTGTCCGTTATAAATTAGGTTCTACCGCCCGTCAGGCTATGGCGCCTTCGTTGGGTACACAGGCTAATAACTGGAGTAACCAGGAATCGGCCCGCCGTAGCGGTTTCGATGCGGAAATTGTAGAGCTGACCGGCTTGCGCGGCGACATGCAGACGAAAAGCATTTTCAAACCGTTGGTAAAAGATGCTTCCATCGCCGATCTGCGGTTGCACTGGGATGCCGACCGTGTGATGTTCACTACTTTAATGGGCGACAACGACAAGCGTTGGAACGTATTTGAAGTAAAATTAGACGGGACCGGTTGCAAGAAACTGGTTGAAAATGAAGAACCCGACCTGGAATTTTATGATGGTACTTACCTGCCGGACGGCCGTATTATCGCTAATTCCAACATCGGTTACCAGGGTGTTCCCTGCGTAAGCGGCGACGACCCTGTAGGTAATATGGTTCTTTATACTCCGGATACGAAGAATCTGCGCCGTTTGACGTTCGACCAGGATGCCAACTGGAACCCGGTTGTGATGAACAACGGGCGTGTGATGTACACGCGTTGGGAATATACCGACTTGACTCACTATTATTCCCGTATCGTGATGCACATGAATCCGGACGGAACGGAAAATAAGGCTTTATACGGTAGCGGTTCCATGTTCCCGAACAGTACGTTCGATATTCAGCCGTTGCCCGGACACGGTTCCGCTTTCGTAGGCATTATTTCCGGTCACCACGGTGTAGCTCGCTCAGGCCGGCTGATTATTTTCGACCCCACCAAGGGACGTAAGAATGTACAGGGTATGGTTCAGGAAATTCCTCACCGTAACCGTCCTGTTAAAGAACTTATCAAAGACGAGTTGGTTAACGGCGTATGGCCGCAGTTTATTAAGCCTACTCCCCTGAATGATAAATACTTCCTGGTAGCTGCCAAGTTAGACCCGCAGGCATTGTGGGGACTTTACCTGGTTGACGTGTATGATAACGTAACCTGTTTGATGCAGGCCGAAGGCGAAGGCTACATCAGCCCGATTCTGGTGAAGAAAACGAAAACTCCTCCGGCCATTCCCGACCGGGTGAAACCGAATGAAAAAGAGGCTACCATTTTTATCCAGGATATTTACGAAGGTGAAGGGCTGCGTGGTATTCCCCGCGGAACCGTGAAAGAGCTTCGTTTGCATGCTTACGAATATGCGTATGTAAAAACTCGTTCCGACCATAACTGGCATGGTATCCAAAGCGGTTGGGATATCAAGCGTTTGTTGGGTACGGTGCCTGTTGAAGAAGACGGTTCGGCTATTTTTAAGGTGCCTGCCAATACACCCATTTCCATCCAGCCCATCGACAAGGATGGCGTAGCCGTTCAGTGGATGCGTAGTTGGGTTACCGGACAACCGGGCGAAGTGGTGTCGTGTATCGGTTGCCACGAAGACCAGAATCAGATACCTATTCCGAAGCGAGTAGCGGCTTCGCAAAAAGCACCGTCTCCGCTGAAGGCCCCCGAAGGTGGCGTTCGTTCGTTTACTTTCGACCTGGAAGTGCAGCCGATTCTGGACCGTGCCTGTATCGCTTGTCACAATGGCGAAGGCAAAGCATTCGACTTGCGCGGCGGTAAGAAAGATAAATTGGGCTACGGTACTTCTTATCTGAATATACATCCGTATGTACACCGTCAGGGTGGCGAAGGTGATATGGTTGTTCTCCAGCCGTACGAATATCATCCCAATACCAGCGAGCTGGTTCGTATCCTCAAGAAAGGACATCACAATGTGAAGCTCACGGATGCGGAATGGCTGAAACTGTATAACTGGATCGACTATAACGCTCCGGATAAAGGGTATTTCGATGCTAATGTATTAGGCAAGGAAATAATTCCTTACCAGGGATTCGACCAGATACAGCGTCGTAAAGAACTCACCGACAAGTATGCCAACGGCATGGGTGTAGACTGGAAGAAAGAGATTGCCGACTATGCAGCTTATCTGAAGGCACAAGGTCCGATTACACCGGTTATGCCTGAAAAGGCAGCTCCTGTTAAGGTGAAGACAGTAAAAGCGAAAGGCTGGCCGTTCGACAAGGCGGCAATCAAAGACATGCTGGCCAAGGAAACGAGCAACCGCAAAGAAGTGGAAATAGCTCCGGGTGTAAAAATTAATTTCGTTCGTATCCCGGCAGGCGAATTCGTGATGGGTAGCTATAACGGTGAATCGGATGCTTATCCTACTGCAAAGGTGAAAATCGACAAGCCGTTCTGGATGGGCGAAATGGAAGTTACCAACCAGCAGTTTAACGTAGTATTCCCCGAACACGACAGCCGTTTCGTCGACCAGTTGTGGAAAGACCACGTGGTACAGGGTTATCCGGCCAACGAGCCTGCTCAACCCGTTATCCGCGTAAGCTACAACGATGCGGTGGATTATTGCAAGCAACTGAGTGAAAAGACCGGCCTGAACATTACGCTTCCCACTGAGGCTCAATGGGAGTGGGCTTGCCGTGCCGGTAGCGATACTGATTTCTGGTATGGCGATATGAACGCCGACTTCGGTAAATACGAAAATCTGGCCGATAAAACTACTTTATTGTTTGCCGTGAGCGGTATAGACCCGAAACCGATGTCGCCGAACTCTTACTGGTATAAGTATTATACGTATCTGCCGAAGGAAGAAGGAGTAAACGACGGTCAGTTGATTCAAACCGGCGAAAAGGTTTACGAAGCCAACCCGTTCGGTTTGTATAACATGCACGGGAATGTTTCGGAATGGACCCGTTCGGATTATGTACCTTATCCGTACAACGAAAAAGTAAAAGCGACATCCGACCATAAAGTGGTTCGGGGCGGTTCTTATTTCGAACGTCCGAAATTCTCTACCTCCTATGCACGTAAGGCGTACTATCCGTACCAGCGTGTATTTAACGTAGGTTTCCGTGTAATCATCGAAGACTAATCTCTAAGATATGTTGCGGATATAGATAAAATCAATTAAGCGACCCCCGCTTGAACCGGGGGCGCTTAATTGAAAATTTTTATCTTTGGCGGCATAACTTAATGAAACGACAAATGAAAGCAATCCTCGAAAGAATACTCTCTTCTTTTGTAACGACAATCGTTCTGTTACTCCTGTATGGCCTTGGTCTGGCTGTTGCCACTTTTATCGAGAAGTATCACGGCATTGCAGCAGCCAAAACGATTATTTATTATTCTCCGTTATTCTTTTTGTTGCCATTCCTTTTGGTCGTTAATTTTATTTTGGTTGCTATCAAGTACCGGTACGGTAAGCTACACCGGTGGGGCTTGATGCTGGTACATACATCTTTTATCGTAATCCTTCTCGGCGCCCTTACATCCTTCCTGTCGGGCGAAGAAGGAATCCTTCATATCCGCGAAGGAGAAGCTACCGATCGGATGACAGTCCGCCAGGGCGATATGACTACTTTCCACACCTTGCCTTTTACCGTAGAGTTGGTAAAATTTACGTTGACCCGTTACCCAGGCTCCGCCAGTCCCTCTTCGTACGAGAGCGAATTGCTGATACATGCAGACGGCCGGACACGCCGCGTACGGGTATTTATGAATAATGTATTAGACGAAAAAGGGTACCGTTTGTTCCAGGCTTCATACGACCCGGACGAAAAGGGAACCGTATTGTCCGTTAACCGCGATGTGGCGGGACGGAATATAACATACGCGGGTTACCTGTTACTGGTAATCGGGCTTATTTTATCGTTAGTAGGGAAGAATTCCCGCTTTATGATGCTGAGCCGTCGCTTAAAAGAATTACGCACGGTTGCAAAACCGGCAACAATGCTTGTCGCTTTATTCGTTGTTTCTCTGTCGGCACAAGCAAAAGAGGCGGCCCCTTCCTTGGTGGAGGCTGCACAGAAATATGCCGTTTCTCCGGAACATGCGGCCAGGTTCGGCGCATTGCCCATCCAGTCGCGGAGCGGCCGTATGATGCCTGTCAATACGTTCTCTTCCGAGATTTTACGAAAACTGCATAAATCGGATAAAATCGGGAAACTCAACTCCGACCAGTTCCTGTTGAGCCTGTTGTCGATGCCGGATATGTGGATGCGTATTCCTTTTATTTCCCTGTCGAATAAGGAACTGGCAATTTATTTCGACCTCACCGACGGCGAATGTGCCTATCTCCAGGCATTCGACGCTCATGGTGATTATAAGTTACAGCAGAAGCTGGAAGAGGCGTACAACAAGATGCCGGCCGAGCGGAGCCGCTTCGATAAAGATTTGATGAAACTGGACGAACAGCTCAACATCTTCCATCAGTTAATCAATCACCAGTTGTTGAACCTGTTCCCGAAAGAAGACGATCCCAATCATACGTGGTATGCTCCCGGCGACGATTTGTCGGCCTTTGCGGGAAAAGACTCCCTGTTTGTTTCCCGGATTATGGACTGGTACGTGGCCGAAGTGCAGGAGGCGTTACAAAGCGGCGATTGGTCGAAAGCCGACGAGGTGGTAGGTATGATCGGTACCTATCAGCAGGCAAAAAATAAATCGTTGCCTGTTTCGACGAAGAAGATGAAGGCGGAACTGAAGTATAACAAGATGGACCTGTTCCGCTACTGCAAAATCGGCTATCTCGTTTTGGGCGGATTGATGCTTGTTCTTTCCTTTGCCCTGTTGTTTAAACATCCGAAATGGATGAAAGCGAGTGTCTGGATAGTCGGGACAGGAGTGGCGGTCGTTTTCCTTTTCCATACTTTCGGAATGGGAATGCGCTGGTATATCGCCGGATATGCGCCATGGAGCAATTCGTACGAGACGATGGTATATGTAGGTTGGGCCACCGTGTTCGCCGGTCTGTTATTTGTAAAGCGCAGTACGGTAACCTTTGTGCTGGCCACTTTGTTCGGCGGTATTATCCTGTTTGTTTCCGGCCTTAACTGGATGGACCCGGAAATCAACCCGCTGGTGCCTGTGTTAAAGTCGCCGTGGCTCATGTTTCACGTAGCGGTGATTGTCGCCGCCTACGGCTTTTTCGGTATCAGTTGCCTCATCGGACTCACCAACTTAGTGATGACAACCCTTGCCGGGAAGAAAAATACGGAGTTACTGAGCCTCCGCATAAAAGAACTCACTATCGTAAACGAAATGTCCTTGCTGATCGGCTTGTCGCTGATGACCATCGGTACCTTCCTCGGTGCGGTTTGGGCTAACGAGTCGTGGGGGCGTTACTGGGGATGGGACCCGAAAGAAACCTGGGCGTTGATTACGATGGTGGTCTATGCGGTGGTTACCCACCTGCATCTGGCGAAACGCTGGTACAGCGGCTGGTTGTTCAACTTGTGTTCGGTGGTAGCTTTCGCTTCGGTGCTGATGACGTTCTTCGGTGTGAATTATTTCCTTAGCGGCATGCATTCGTACGGCGAAAACAGCCATATTTCCGGTATTTTCATTTACCTGTATGCTGCTGCGGCCGTGGTGCTCGTACTGGCTGTCATTTCTTACAAAGGATATAAACGAAATAAATACAATAAACACAGTATTAACAA
>JAJBTJ010000207.1 GCA_020860905.1 Parabacteroides sp.
GTATCTTTGCAACTCATTAAAAAAATCTCCAAGAATAACAATAACAAAGCTATATGAAGATTTGGTTTAAAACAGTCGTATTGGGATGTTTGTTTCTGGCAATCGCCCCGCTACATGCACAAATTCCTCAGGATTGGATAGATAAAGCCAAGGCTGCCGGCTTGAGCGAATCGCAGATTCAGAAGGAAATTTCGAAACGAATCGGTACGAAAGGCCTTACCTCCGGAAGCGCATCGGGCTCGTCGCTGACCGACCTGGAAGAAACCGACGAAAGCCGGAAAGACCCGTTGAAAAAAGAGGGCGATAATACGGAGAACGACGAGAAAAAGAAAAAATACCTGCTCCAACGGCAGTACCTCGACGAAGAAACCGGTATATTCCTGACGCCTGAAGAAGAAGAAGACCGGCAAAAGCAAATCGAAGAAATAGAAAAGAAAAAGCTGGAAAACACGGTATTCGGCAAAGAGATATTCTCGGACAAAAAACTCTCGTTCGAGCCCGACCTCAACCTCCCCACTCCGAAAGATTACCGGTTATCGGCCGGCGACGAAGTGATTATAAACGTATGGGGCGCCTCGGAGCTGAAAATAACCCAGAAAATCACGCCGGACGGCTTTATCAATATTCCGAACATCGGCCCGGTATCCCTGAGCGGCTTAACGGTAGACCAGGCGGCCATACAAATAAAAAACGAACTGGGGCGCATCATGTCGGGACTGGTTAGCCCGGAAGACCCCAACACGTTCGTAAGCGTGAGCCTGGGGCAAATACGTTCCATCAAGGTACATATCGTAGGCGAGGCCGTACGGCCGGGAAGCTATACGCTGCCTTCGATGGCCACCCTTTTCAATGCGCTTTATGCAGCCGGCGGGGTAAACGACATCGGTACGCTGCGTAACATCAAAGTATATCGCGACAGCAAGGAAGTAGCCAGCCTGGATGTATACGAATATTTGCTGAACGGGAATTTCGCATCCAATATCCGCCTGCACGATAACGACATGATTATTATCGGCACCTACGATAACCAGGTAACGGTGCGCGGAAAGGTGAAGCGGAAACGGATTTTCGAGATGAAGAACGGCGAAAGCATGGAGCAGCTTATCCGATATGCCGGCGGATTTACCGGCGACGCTTATACCGGCGCTATCCGGATAATCCGGAAAGCAGGCGAGCAATACAGCATCGCTACGGTAGAAAAGAAGAACTATCCGGTATTCGCCCTGATGGATAAAGATTCGGTGATGGTCGACTCGGTAATCCCGATGTTTTCCAACCGGGTACGGATAAAAGGAGCCGTATGGCGCGAAGGCGAATACGAACTGGGGCGCATGATTTCCTCCGCCCGTGAACTGATAATGAAAGCCGGCGGCGTAAAAGGCGACGAGTTTACCGGACGCGCACAGCTTACCCGCCAGAACCCCGACTTTACCAAAGAAGTGCTGGCCATCGACGTACGGGGTATCCTGACCGGTACGGCTTCCGATATCAAGCTAAAGCCGGAAGACGAACTGTACATTCCTTCCCTTTTCGATTTACGCGAAGCCTATACTATCACGGTGCAGGGGGCCGTAAATTATCCCGATACCATATTGCCGTTTAAAAACAACATGACCATCGAAGACGCCGTAGTACAGGCCGGCGGATTGCGCGAAGCGGCCGCTATGGTGAAAGTGGAAGTGGCACGGCGTATCAAGAAACCGTACTCACAGGAGTACAGCCACGAAATAGCCCAGGTGTATACATTCGACCTCTCGGAGAACCTCCGCATCGCACAAGGTGAGAAACTGTTTACGCTGGAGCCGTTCGACGAAGTGATCGTGCGTTTCTCGCCGAGTTACCAGGAACAGCAAATCGTGGATATAGACGGGGAAGTATTGTTTACGGGCGCCTATGTGCTGTCGCACAAAAACGAACGGCTTACCAACCTGATTAAAAAAGCCGGCGGCATCTCCGACCAGGCTTACGTAAAAGGAGCCAGCCTGAAGCGGAAACTCAGCAAAGACGAAATGTGGAAACTGGAAACCATTCTCGATATAAGCAACAACGACTCTATCGACATTACGAAAATGAAAATAACTGATTATGCGGTAGGTATCGACCTGGTGAAAGCGCTGGCCAATCCCGGAGGCCCCGACGATATTACGCTTCGCGACGGAGACAAGTTATTCATCCCGCAATACCAGAGTACGGTTAAAATAAGCGGCGCGGTAATGTATCCCAACAGTGTTACCTATTCGCAGGGCATGTCGGTACGCGACTGTTTGTCGCAGGCCGGAGGCTACTCGGATATGTCGCGCAAATACCCCATCGTGGTGTACATGAACGGAAAAGTGGCCACTACCTGCAGGACGTGGATATTCTTTAAGAAATATCCCAAGATAGAGCCCGGAGCGGAAGTAATCGTGCCGATGCGCAAAGAGAGCGACCGGAAAATGAGCGCTGCGGAAGTACTGAACATGGGTAGCTCCATCACCTCGATGGCCGCTATGGTAACCACGCTTATCAATACAATGAAATAATAACCCCACAGGCAAGACACGGAGGATATATCCTCTGTGTCTTTCTTTTTTTACCCTTCCTACACAATGATTACATCCACACTCAGAGACTCGGCCGCCAAGCGGTGGGCCGTAATGCTGGCGGTTTCGTTCACCATGCTGACCGGCTATTTCGTGGCCGACGTAATGGCCCCGCTGCAAACCCTGTTAGAAAACGAGCTTACCTGGAACAGCGAAGAATACGGGCTGTTTACCAGTGCGTACGGCTGGTTCAACGTTTTCCTTTTCATGCTGATTATCGGCGGTATCATCCTCGACAAAATGGGGGTGCGTTTTACCGGATTGATGGCCGCTTCGCTGATGGTGGCCGGCGCGGTAATCAAATACGGCGCCATCTCGACCGACATTTCGCCCGACGTGCTTCTGTTCGGCCGCAAGATGAGCGTGATGCTGGCTTGCCTGGGGTACGCCACGTTTTGCGTAGGGCTGGAAATATTCGGCATTACCGCTTC
Organism: Parabacteroides sp.; assembly: GCA_020860905.1. GTDB lineage: Bacteria > Bacteroidota > Bacteroidia > Bacteroidales > Tannerellaceae > Parabacteroides_B. The sequence goes on from JAJBTJ010000207.1 coordinate 3,014, forward strand.
CAAAGTCATCGTAAAATGGTTTAAGGGGAAGGAGCTGGCTTTAGCGCTGGGGCTGCAAATTGCCGTAGCCCGTATCGGCACCACCCTGGCCTTCGCCATATCGGTGCCGACGGCTAAAATGTTCGGCTCGGTAGCCGCTCCCATGATGTTAGGCTGTATCGGCCTGCTGGCCGGCCTGGTTATGTATATTTGTTACAGCGTACTGGATACGCGCCTGGATAAACAAATAAAAGAGGAGAATGCAGGCGAGCCTTCGGATGCTTTCAGGCTGTCGGATTTGAAGCAGTTGCTTTCCAACAAAATGTTCTGGATTATCTGTACGTTATGCCTCACCTTTTATGCCGGCGTATTCCCCTACCTCAAATACGCCACCGGCTTTATGATACAGAAGTTCGGAATCGACGAAGACTTCGCCGGCACCATACCGAGCCTGTTGCCGTTAGGCACGTTATTTATGACACCGCTGTTCGGCACGTTTATCGACCGGAAAGGATATGCTTTAAAACTGATGATACTGGGCTCGGTGATGTTGCTGGCCATCCACCTGTTGTTTGCCTTACCCTCCCTGAATCAAAGCGCGGTAGCGATACTGCTTACCCTCCTGATGGGTGTTGCCTTCTCGCTCGTACCGGCTGCCATGTGGCCTACCCTGGCGCGCATCATTCCCGAAAACCAGTTGGGCAGTGCCTACGCCTTCACTTTCTGGTTGCAGAATATCGGGCTGATGGGCGTGCCTTACCTCATCGGCTGGGAATTGAACAAGTACGGAGAGTCGGTGGTAAACGGCGTGAAGCACTACGATTATACCATTCCGATGCTTACGTTCGCCTGCGTATCCTTCATCGCCGTTATCCTGGCGGTGTTGCTCAATGTGGAAAACAAACGGAAAGGGTACAAGCTCAATACACCGAATATGAAATAAGCGTCCGGTTTTACCTGCCGGATAAAAATGTTAATAAAGAAGAAGGCAGCTCGAAAGAGCCGCCTTTTTTCTTGGAGATAGGAAGGAATAATGTACTTTTGCAGCCGAAAAATGTTTTTTACTTATGGACGACAGTAATCCGCGAACGTGTATTAATTAAAACGGACAGAGGCCTGCATCATGTTGCCCTCTGTTCATCAACATCAATGAAAGGAGGCAATAATGAGAAAATTTCTTTATTGTGAAGGAAAAGGCTTTGTTGAAAAAAACGCCTGGATGCCGGGCAGTTGGATTTATGTAGAGAGCCCTACGACCGACGACATCGAGTATCTTATCAGCCAGTTCCATGTTCCCGATTCTTTTATCAGCGATATTTCCGATAACGACGAACGTCCCCGTATCGAATACGAAGGCGATTGGTTGCTCACGATTCTGCGTATCTCGATGCAAAGCAAGGAACACAAAAAACCCTACACGACGGTACCCATCGGTATCATTACCAACGGCGACGTTATCCTCACCATCTGCTACTTCAAGACGGAACTGTTACCCGACTTTATCCGCTATACCCAGCGCAAAGAGCTGTTTATACGAAATAAGTTCGATTTCATATTGCGGCTGATTCACTCGTCGGCTATCTGGTACCTGAAGTACCTGAAACAAATCAACATCGACATCAACGATGCCGAAAACGAGCTGGAACGGTCTATCCGGAACGAAGACCTGATACGGATGATGAAGCTGCAAAAAAGCCTGGTGCTTTTCAATACGTCGATTCGGGGGAATGAAATGATGCTGTCGAAACTGCAATCGATTTTCCAGGACCCGGAATACATTATCGACAAGGAACTGCTGGAGGATGTGGAAACCGAACTGAAACAGGCCCATACTACCGTAAATATTTACAGCGACATCCTTACCGGTACGATGGATGCCTTCGCCTCGATTATCTCGAACAACGTAAACACCATCATGAAACGGATGACTTCGCTCTCCATCGTATTGATGGTGCCTACCCTGATTGCCAGTTTTTACGGGATGAACGTAGTAAACGGACTCGAAAATACGCCGCTGGCTTTTATCCATATCGTGTTGCTCTCGGTATTCATCTCGGCATCCGTCCTGATTATTTTCCGGAAAATAAAATGGTTCTGACGCAATAAAAGCAGAACACGAAGTTACGGAGATACGGAATTTCGTACGGAAACCCGGGCATCTGGCGGTTTTTCCGTGCGAAATCGCTATCTTAGGCCCGTACAACACACCTTAAAAAGACCGGCGAATGGAATACCGTTTCAACACCCGCTTAAAAGGAAACATCGCCCTGACCGACAGTTTCCATACCGACAGAGAATTACGGAAAGATAAAAGCCTGTATAAATTCATCTGGGTACAAACCGGCTCGCTTTCGTTGGAAATCGACCACATCCCCGTTACCTTACAGGCCGGCGAAATCGTTCCGCTCACCCCGTTGCACCACATCATTGTTCGCGAAGTGGCCGGCCATTACCTCACCCTGCTGTTCAACAGTAACTTTTACTGCATTTACGGCCACGACAACGAGGTATCGTGCAACGGATTCCTGTTTAACGGCACATCCCACCTGATAAGGCTGCAATTATCCGGCAGCCAGTCGGAGCTGTTGAACGAAATCACCGACAAAATCACCGGCGAATACGGCATCAAAGACAACTTGCAGGAAGAAATGCTGCGCATCTTGCTGAAACGCTTTATCATCACGTGTACCCGGATTGCCCGCGAAAAGTTCTCCGTTACCCCGGAAAAAGAAAAGAGCTTCGATATTATCCGGCAATATTACGTATTGGTAGATACACATTTCAAAGAAAAGAAAAAAGTACAGCAGTACGCCGACCTGCTACACCGCTCGCCCAAAACCCTTACCAACCTCTTCTCGAGCTACGGGCTCCCCTCCCCGCTGCGCATCATTCACGAGCGTACCGAGGCGGAGGCGAAGCGGTTACTGCTGTACACCTCGAAAAGCGCCAAGGAAATAGCGGAAATACTGGGATTCGAAGACATCCCTTCGTTCAGCCGCTTCTTTAAAAATACTGCCGGCGAAAGCATTTCCGATTATCGGAAAAGGATAAAAGAAAATGCCGGCGGGAACGCCGCGTCAGCTTTTCCGGCCGGAACGCCGCAGTAACCAGATGGGGAACACGCACAGCATGGTAATTACCAAGGCGATAAAAAAGTCGTCGTTGATGCCGGCGATATAAGCCTCGACCGATATACGCTTTTCCACCATGGATACTGCGATTTCACGGGCCGTATCGGCCGTAGCACCCGATACTTGTCCGGCGAACGAAGCGATTCGTTCCACGGTACAGGTGTAAACTTCGCCCGTATAATTCAACGCCTCGCTGTACCTCGCATAATGATACGACGAGCGCCCGGTAAGGAAATGGCTCATCAGCGCCACTCCGAAGCTCCCGCCCATCTGCCGCACGATATTCGTGATACTCGACGCCTGCGCCATATCGCGGTTAGCGATATCGTACAACGAAACGGTAAGCAACGGGGTGAACAACACGCCCATTCCCAACCCGCGGATATACAAGCTGAGCATAATGTACCATTTCCCCGTAAAAAGGGAAAGATAAGTATTCATATAAAAGCTGAGCCCCAACAGCAATAAACCGCCCAGAATCAATATCTTCGGGTTCATCTTCGGGGTAAGCGCACCCGACAGCGGCGAGCTGACTCCCTGGATAATCCCCACGGGAATAAAAAACATGCCCGCCTGAAAAGCCGAGTATCCCAGGTTATCCTGCAAATACAGCGGAATCAGGAAGGTGCTTCCGAACATGCCTATCCCGAAAATAAAAAACACCAGGTTGGCCAGCGCGAAATTGCGGTCGGCAAACAAACGGAGGTTGATAAACGGATGCTTTACCGTAAACTCCACGTAAAGGAAAAGAATAAAGGTTACGGCCGACACCCAAAGCGAACCTAACACCACCGGACTGCTCCACCCGTTCGGATTGGTAGCCGAATTCACTTGCGACAACCCGAACATAAAAGCCGGCAAGAAAATGGCCGACGTAACGAATCCCCACACGTCGAAGGGAGCATTCACATTCGGTTTGTATTCTTTCTGCACCACCGCCGTAACGAACAAGGCGATAGCTCCTACCGGCACGTTGATGTAAAAAATGTAGTTCCAGTTGAAACTGTCGACCAGGTACCCCCCGATGGCCGGCCCGAACGAAACGGAGGCCGCCGCCGCAATCGACCAGAAACCCAGCACCATGCCGCGCTGCTCCGGCGGGAATACGCTGCTTACGATGGCCATGCCTACGGGCATAATCGCCCCGCATCCCAGCCCTTCGATAACGCGCCAGAAAATCAACTCTTCGATAGAGCTCGAATTGCCGCACATCAGCGAGCCTACCGTAAAGACCAAGAGGGAAATAAAATAGAGTTTTTTGTATCCGAACCGCTCCGACAGCCAGGCAGCGGCCGGCAACACGGTAGCGATGGCCAGCATATACCCCGTGATAATCCACTCGGCGGTGTCGATATCGGCGCCCAACGACCCCATAATCACGGGCAGCCCCGTATTCACCACCGTGGAATCGAGAATAGACATAAACGTGCCGAGCATCACGTTAGCCAGCACGATCCATTTGTACGAAGCGCTTTCCGTATTCGCTATTCCCGTTGCCATCCGTTAGTTTTTCTTGATGATTTTAACCGATGCCGACATACCCGACACCAATTGTATCCGGTCGCGGCGTTTCTGCTTCCCGCCGATGCTGTCGATGGAGATTCTAACAGGAATACGCTGCGATATTTTGGTATAATTGCCCGAGGCGTTATTGGGCGGAATCAGCGAAAACTGCGAAGCCGTATTCGAACCGATGTAGGTAATCTTTCCGTAAAAATCGACACCTTTGTACGCATCGAGCTTGAACTTGGCCGGCTGTCCGAGGTAAATATACCGGAACTTGGTTTCCGACAAATAAACCGATACCCATATATCGTTTCCTTCGTTGATGGTAAAAATCGACTGGCCGGGCTGGGTTACGTCGCCCGGCGTGCTCCATACCCGGGCCACCACGCCGCTTACCGGCGCCTTTACCGAATAATACGCCCGGCTATAAGAAGCGGCCGGCATTCCGGCCGTATCCAGCGAAGCCAGCAATTGCCCGGCTTTTACCGTATCGCCTTCCGAAACATAAAACTTCAGGATAGGCGCCGACACCCGCGCCGGCACGTTTACCCGGTCGGTATCCAGGTTGGCATCGTCGGTAGAAACATATTTCCGGTTGTTCCACCACCAGAAAAAGGCGGCGGCCACCGCAATCGTCAGGATAAGGATAAGCCATATCAGGCGTTGATCGTTCTTTTTTTTCGTCACTCCGGTTTTCGTATCCATACAAACAAGCATTAATTGAAATCGATCTGTTCACAGGTAAAACAAACGAAAATACCGATTGTTCGGAAACAGCCGGCTCCCTCCCTTAAAACCGCTCCCGGGTTGTTTCCCCTGTCCGGGCATCGGCCGCCGGGCCGAGCTGCCGGAAGCCGGGCACACCTTTCCAGCTCCGAATCTTCCCTGCCTGCCCTGTACAACCCGGTTTCTTGCGGAAGAAGATTTGCTTTCTTCGTATAAAAAATAGCGTCCGACCCGGGTCGACCACCCGTCTGACCTTAGGCGACCACTCGTCCGACCCGGGTCGGACGAGTGGAACACCCGGGTCAGACGATATTTCCCATGTATGCCAATGCAATCTTTTTGCCGTCGCGCAGCTATTTATTCCCCGGATAAAGCAAAAGGAACCCCGGCACGGTAACGGGCCGGGGCGGCTTATCCAGGCTAAACCCGGCTTTACCCCAGAGCACCGGCGTTTCCCCATCGGTTTCTTTTTCAACAGTACCCGGGCGCAGCGGCAGCGAACACCCCCAATCCAGCAGACTATTCTTTCAAAATTGCCTATTACAATCTCATTTATAACCCTTACCTTTGCGGCTTGCAAATAAAAACAGAAACAAATGCACCTCAAACACTATATCCTTTTCCTTTTTATCGTACTCGCCGCCTGCACGGCTCCCCGGTTGCAAGCGCAAACCGTTATCGAGGGGGTGGTGAAAGACTCCGTTACCTCCGAAGTACTTCCCTATGTAAGTTTGTTGGTAAAAGGCACGTCGCAAGGAACGGTAACCGACGAAAACGGGCGCTTCCACCTGAAAATATCCGGAAAAACGCTGCATACGGTTACCGTATCGTACTTAGGATACGAAACGAAGGAAGTGCCCTTTATCCCCGGTAAAAGCACTACGCTGGCCATCCGGCTGGCGCCTTCTTCCTACCAATTATCCGAAGTGGTAGTGAAACCGAAAAAGGAAAAATACCGGAAGAAAGACAATCCGGCCGTGGAATTCGTTAAAAACGTAATCGCGCGCCGCGAGCAGAACAGCCCGCGCAACCACGACTATTACAGCAACGAACGGTACGAAAAGATGACTTTCGCCTTAAACGACTACGAAAAAAAAGAAGCGAAAAAGGGATTGGGTAAAAAGTTCAATTTCATCGCCAATTACGTAGATACGTCCGAAATATCCGGGTTGCCTATCCTGAATGTTTCCGTTAAGGAGACGCTGGCCAGCGAATACTTCCGGAAATCGCCCAAAGCGGAAAAAACCGTGATACACGGCATCAAACGGGCCGGCGTAGACGAGATATTCGCACAAGACGGCGTACAGATTTTCCTGAACGAAGTATTTCAGGAAATCGACCTGTTCCGGAACGACATCCCACTGATGCTGAACCACTTTATCAGCCCGCTTTCTACCATCGGGCCGAGCTATTACAAATATTATATGCTCGATACGGTAACGGTGGCCGGCGAGAAATGCCTCGACCTGGGGTTCGTGCCGTTCAATTCGGAATCGTTCGGGTTTACAGGGCATTTGTTCGTAACGCTCGATTCTACCTACTTCGTAAAACGGGCCAAGCTGAATGTGCCGAAAGACATCAACCTGAATTTCGTAAACGGGATGTCGATCGAACAGGAATTCGAGCGTACCGCCGACGGCACCCGGCTGGTAAATAAAGACGATGTAATCGTGGAGTTCAAGCTCACTTCCAAATCGAAAGGGATGCACGCACGGCGCACCATCACCTACAAGAACCATTCGTTCGACCCGCCTGCCGATGTAGCCTTGTTCAAACAGGACGGAAAAGTGATAGAAGAAACGAATGCTCGCATCCGGGACGACGAATTTTGGGTAACGCACCGCCACATTCCTATCAAAAAGAAAGAAAACGCCGTAGAGGCGATGCTCGAAAAGCTCCGGGAGGTACCGATATATTATTATACCGAAAAGGTGGTGATGATTTTAATTTCCGGCTACGTGCAAACCGCCAAGCAGGGAAGCAAAGTCGACATCGGCCCGATGAATACGGCTATCAGCGCCAATAACGTGGAGGGCGCCCGGCTGCGTATCGGGGGCGCCACCACGGCTTACCTCAATAAACGGTGGTTTGCCGACGGGTACGTAGCCTACGGAACGAAAGACGAAAAGCTGAAATATTGCGGCGGCCTCGAATATTCGTTCAAAGACAAAATCGAGCATCCCAACGAATTTACCATCCATTCGCTCCGGGCCGAGTACAGTTACGACGTAAACCAGTTGGGGCAGCATTACCTGTATACCAATATGGACAATATGTTCTTGTCGTTGAAACGGAAAAGCGACGACCGCGTTACGTACCTCCGGAAGATTTCGCTGGCCTATAAGCGCGAGCATTACTCGGGGCTTTCGTACGGAGCTACGCTGCGCTACCAAACCGAGTACGCTACCCGATACGTTCCGTTCGTGAGTAAACTGGCCGATGGAAACGTACAGTATTACAAAGATTACAACCTGAGCGAAGCGGAGCTTTTCGTTCGTTACGCTCCGAACGAAAAATACTACCAGACCCGCAATCATCGGATTCCCATTACGTTCGACGCTCCTATTTTTACCCTTACCCACCGGATGTCGAAAAAAGGGTTCTTAGGCTCGGACTATACTTACAATTTCACCGAATTCGGGTTCCAGAAACGGTGGTGGCTTTCGTTTGCAGGGTACACCGATATTATCCTGAAAACCGGGAAGGTATGGAATAAGGTGCCGTTCCTGTTGCTGGCCATCCCGAATGCCAACTTGTCGTATACGATACAATACGAGTCGTACAGCCTGATGAATGCGATGGAGTTCCTGAACGACCAGTATGCTTCGTGGGATATTACTTATTATCCCAACGGCGCGCTGTTCAACCGGGTACCGGTATTACAGCGGCTCAAATGGCGCGAAGTGTTTAACTTCAAAGGGTTGTTCGGTAACCTTACCGAGAAGAACAATCCGCTTTATACGCCGGGGTTGTTCGAATTTCCGGAAGGGTCGTACACCATGACGAGCAAGCCTTACATGGAAGTGAGCGTAGGGATTGAAAACATATTCAAATTCTTAGCCGTCAACTATGTATGGAGATTGAGCTACCTCGACAACCCGGATATTAACAAAAGCGGGTTGCGGATTGCATTGCACTTTACGTTTTAATGCGTATATTCAGCCTCGTATAACAAGGCTCACCTTATGAAGCGTTATCTAACCCTTTTCTTCTTTTCGTTACTGATGGCGGGCGCCGTCAGCGGGCAACAGGCCGGCTCCGCTCCCGCCGGTACGGCGCCGCGGAAAAAGGTGGCGTTAGTGCTTAGCGGCGGCGGAGCGAAAGGCATTACCCACATCGGCGTGCTGAAAGTGCTCGAAGAAGCGGGCATTCCCGTCGATTACATCGTAGGTACGAGCATGGGCTCGATTGTCGGCGGGTTGTATGCCATCGGATACGATGCACGCATGCTCGACAGCCTGGTACAACGGCAGGACTGGATGATGTTACTCACCGACCGGCTCGACCGTCCTTCCCTCTCTTTCCCGGAAAAGGATAAAGCCGATAAATACCTGCTCACGTTGCCTGTGGGAAAGGACAAAAAGAAATTACTGCCGGCCGGCCTGGTTAAAGGGCAAAACATTTACAGCTTGCTGTGCGACCTGACGGTGGGATACCACGAGGACCTGGACTTCAAACGCTTTCCTATCCCGTTCGCTTGTGTGGCTACCGACATCGTAAGCGGCAAGCCGGTGGTGCTCGACAGCGGCAGCCTGCCGCTGGCTATGCGCGCCAGTATGGCTATTCCCGGCGTTTTCACGCCTATCCGGATGGATAGCGTGTTGCTGATAGACGGGGGTATCGTGAATAATTTTCCGTGCGACGTGGCCAAGGCGATGGGCGCCGACATCCTGATAGGTGTAAACGTTCTGGGCGACCGCCGTACCATCGACCGCATCAACACCGCCTCCGATATTATCGGCCAGATTATCGACACGTATAGCATGAACGGGCTGGAGGAAAGCAAAAGAATGCTGGATGTATACATCCGGCCCGAAATAGGCGAATACAATGCGGCCAGCTTCTCACCTGCCGATATCGACACGTTCCTGGTACGCGGCGAAAGGGCGGCCCGCGTAAAATGGAACGACCTGGTTGCTCTCAAAAAAGAAATCGGTATTCCGGAAGCATCCTCGCTTGTGCCTCCGCCCCGGTATGTGCCGCACGACAGTTTGTATATCCGTACGATTTATTTCGACGGGGTACCCAAGAAAGACCGGAAATGGTTGCTGAAAAAGAGCGGCCTGGCCGAGAATAACCGGATTGCGATGAAGGATTTGCAGCGGGCTATCGCTATTTTATACGGTACCAAGGCTTATGCGGGGATTACGTACCGCCTGGAGAACGGGCCGGAATACGACCTGCGCCTGCAAGTTACCCCGCTTCCCCTGAGCAGCCTGAATTTCGGGGTGCGCTTCGATACGGAGGAGGTGGCGGCTCTTTTGCTGAACCTGACGCTGAACCTGAACACGCATTACAATTCGATGCTGGCGCTCTCGGGACGCGCCAGCCGGAATCCGTTCGTACGGCTGGATTACTCGGTCGACAATTCGTTCTTTAAGCGGCTCAACCTGGGCTATATGTTTAATTACAACGACGTGGATTTATATACGCGGGGAAAGAAAACTACGAATGTTACTTTCCGCAAGCATACGCTCGAAGCGGCTATCACGGATATTTACTGGCAGAATTTCAAGTTCCAGGCCGGGTTGCGGTACGAACATTTCGACTTCAATACGTTCCTCGCGTCGGAAGGAAATCCGGAAATCGACATCCGGCCGGAGGGTTTCCTGAGTTATTTCGGCGAGGCGCGGCTGGAAACGTTAGACCACCGGTATTTCCCTACCCGGGGGGTAAGCGCCCGGGTGGAATATTCCCTTTACACCGATAATATGACTACCTATAAAGGGCATTCGCCTTTTTCCGCCCTCAGTTTCGACCTGCTTACGGTAATCCGGTGTTCTCCGCGTTTTAATATCCTGCCTTCGGTATACGGACGCACGCTTATCGGACGAAATGTGGCTTATCCGTACCTGAATGTGATAGGCGGTACGGTTTTCGGCAAGTATTTCCCGCAACAGCTTCCCTTTACCGGGATACAGCACGCCGAGATAACCGGCAACTCACTGATGGCGGTGAAAGCGCAGTTTCGTTATCGCATCGGGTCGAATCACTACGTATCGGTACTGGGAAACTTAGCTTCGCACGATACAGACTTTTTTGATTTGCTTAAGGGAAATTACCTGTGGGGAACCGGCTTAGGTTATTCGTATAACAGCATGTTCGGCCCGATAGATGCGGTGTTGTCGTACTCGAACCATACGGATAAAATGGGGTTTTATCTTAACCTCGGTTATA
>JAJBTJ010000293.1 GCA_020860905.1 Parabacteroides sp.
CCGCCTGGATTAGGCGGGGTTGGTAAGCAAACGGATTTCCTTTCTTTCGTTTTATTTACCTAAGTTTTCAAAGATGTTGCCTTCGCGGATTTCGTCGGCTCCGGGCTCGTCGGCGTAATACTCGGCTGCCAGGGCTGCGTACTTCTTATACAGGCGCGAAGCTGCTTCGATTTCGTCGCCTCGGGTAATCGGCGTACGGGCTTTGTTCGGCTGTGATACGAAACTTAGCTCCCAATCGCCTAAGTCGCTGTAGAAACCGTTGGCGCGGAATGCTTCGCGGCCGTGCGTTTGTGGCAAGCCTGCCTCGGAGTACGACGTACCGGCGTCGAGATGTTCCTGCAACATGCCGTAGAACTTTTCCCACCGTTTCAGGTAATACCCTTCGATAAGGCCGGTCCACTCACGCCACGAATAATCGAAAATCAGCGGGTCGCCGTCGGCGCCCCATATCGTTACCAAGGCGGTAGCGTCTTTTTCGAATAAATCCTTTTCGGCATCGGTGGTACCCCAACTCCGGGCATCGGTAAGCCACTTGTCGAAATTAAACTCTTCGCGGGTACGGAGCAGCTCGTCGGCGTCGCGCAACATTTCCAGGAAACGGCCGCTGTGCAAGGCAAACGCCTGCTTGTCTTTCTTCCGGAAAGCCTCGGCCGCTTTTTTATGGATGGCTTGCCCGAGGTTCGACATCAATTGCCGCTGCACATCCACTATATCGAACCGGTACGGTTTCGAGGCCTGTAACAACGCCGTGTCGCGCAACAACAACCCTGCCGCTTTCACTACCGTAAGCGGCGCATAGGGAATACCCAGCCCGGCGTTCGGACCCGACTTCTTTACATCCAATGCCGGACGGGCGGCGATAATCGAACTCCGTTCCGTACCGTTCGTTCCGGGACAGTACGGCCCTTCGAGCAAAAGGAGCCATGCCTGGCGGGCGCTTTCCGAAACCGCTCCGTAGCGGCGGTCGGCATAGCGGGCAAGCCATTCTTCAATATTGACTTCGCCGGCATGGAGAGGCATTTCGAAAGCCAGGTCGTAATACACCGGATTCTGTACGATGGACTCCATAAACAAGCCGGAACCGCATATGTTGGGCGAGCCGGCTTTCGCTTTCACATATTGATTGGAAGCCAACAAGCGCAAGTCGCCGTGCAGGTTTACCCGGCCCCCGAAGTTATGCAGGTTGCCGGCTATTACCGGATAGCCCCAACACGTATTCGGCTGAGCGCTCCGGGCGCCATTCAGGTCGAGAATAATCAAATCTTCTTTCGGAACCGCCTTGACAATCGGCTCGCGCAAGCTCCAGGCCTGCATCGCCCATTTGGCATCCGGGTCGAAATCCCGGAACAACCGATAAATGCCGTTCCCCACTGCGCTGAGGTATTCCGGCGTATCCACCGGCGGAGCGCTTTCGTGAAACGGGTCGGCGGCATATACGCCGTGCGCGCCGAACAGCTTCTTTTCTTCTTCCAGGAACGTACGGCCGAAAGCGGTAAACAACGAATCGGTCGGGTCTAACTGAGCCGCTCCGGTAAAGGCACACCACGAAGGCTGCAAACGGATTTGCGCATCCGGATACTTGTCTTTCAGCTCGCGGGGCACATAGCCCGAAAAGCCCTGCTGGATAGGCTGCATCCCCAGCTCGAGTTGCCGCGCCATAATCTGTTTGCCCAGTGCCACATGTTTATCTATCCAGTCTTTCGGCAGCGGGCCGCCGTAGCTTTGCAGGTTCTGCATCCATTGCCAGGCGAAATGGCCGGGGCCGGCCAGGAATGTGCGCGCTTCCTCATCAGAAAACCCATACTTCAGCAACGTGTTGTACCAAACCCCTTCGAGGCCGACTACCGAAAGGGGCATGTTAACGGAGTTCATCGCCATGTAGTCGAGCTCCTGTTGCCAGCGTTCCCAATCCCACCAGGCGGCCGTATAGCTTACCGTGCAGTAATTCATATACACGCGGTACTTCCCGTTGATGGTGTTTTTCACTTCGCGGGCGGGAAGCGGCAGTTTCTCCGGCAAGTTCAACTGGTTGCCGAACCACGACACGTGTGCGTTGCACGTATATTTCAGGTATTGATTGTAGGCGGTGACCAACGCTACGGTGTTATTTCCGCGCAGCACCACTTTATTGCCGTCCGAAGCGATTTCGTACGCATCTTCGCCGTTTACCGGAGCGATTAATTCCAGTTCGAACTGGTTGCCGTAGCCGGGCGTAACCCGTTCTATCAAGTCGTAAGCGGCACGGATTTGCGGGTCGGATTTACACCCGGCCAAAAACAGGATAGCCATACACAAGGTGATTTTGAGATGTAGTTTCATACAGATTGTTTTATCGTTTATATTTCAGTATTTTTCCGATGTACGATTTTATTCTATCACATACCAGTTGTACCCTTTCGCCGGAATCCGGATGCGGAGGGTAATCGAATAGTCGCGGGCCAGCCGGTATACTTCGCCCGTGCCGTCCCGTTCTTTTACAAGGGCCGTTTCCGTAAGGCCGGTGTAATACAGGGGAATGGTTACCGTGCGCTCGACAGGAGTATCCAACGGATTGTATACCGAAAGAAATCCCTTTTGCCTTAACTGCGGGTTTACGTGCAGCAGGCCGTCCCAATCGCGCCCGTCGGGGCGCCGTAAATGGATGACGTCCGAATCGAGAATCGGACGAAACCGCTTGTAAAACGCCACCCATTCCTTTACGAGCCGTTTCGTTTCTTCGGTATCGTACAGCCGCGGGCCGCGGTAACAAGCCTGCACGCCCGCACCGAACAAGTTGCGCAAGCGCGTTTCGTAGTGCGCCAGGTGCTCGCACAACGGCTCTATCGTAGCCGCTTCGCCGCCTCCGTGGTATTGGGTAAGCGGCACGAACATATACCCCATCGACGGCGTTTTCTGCCAGGTGCCGTCGTAAATATTCTGCCGTTCGATGATTTCCTGGTATTCCCGGGGCAGCGACCAGTTGGTTTCCACATACCCCATCGGCGTTTTACTTGAACCCGACAGGAAATACCAGTCGGGCACATTCAGGTAAATGCCTTCGGCGCGGCACCACTGGTAAAAGGTGTGTATCTTTTCCCACTGTTTCCATTGCGAATCGGCGTATCCCGTATGCCCCGAATGGACGGTGGAGGCACACAAATCGCCCGGATACGAACCGTCGTGCTCGAATACGTTCAGGCCGGTTTCTTCGAAAAACCGCTTCAATTTGCCGAAATACGTGTCGCCCCACGCCGAGGCGATACAAGGCGACTTGCCGAACCGGCTACCGTCTTCGCGGGTAACGGCCGGTTTTCCGGTACGGCGACTGATAACGGCATCTCCATCGGCCGCCCCGCGGCTGGCCAGCAACGAATAGCCGCCGAGAGCGATTCCTTTCTTCCGGGCGTACTCGCCCAGCCGTTTCATACGGGCCAGGTAAGCAGCCGAGTCGTTTTCGATGGAGAATCCGCTGCCGAAGGTCATAATCACCATCTCGAAACCTGTTTCGGCACATTGGTCGATCGCTTTTTTCACCGAGGCGTCGTCAGAGGCGCGTACGTGCATAAATACCGGATTTTCCTGTGTCCAGGGAGCCATCGTACGCCAGAAACGGCATTCCGCCAGCCCGCGCCGTTCCCGTCCGGTCGCATCGCGAAGCATCTCGTAGGCCCGGCATGAGCGGAAAGTCGTTCCGGGGCCGATACGATAACCGGGACCTACCGGCGGCCGTACCTCCAGCCGGGCGGGTTTGTACTGGCCGTAATACCGGATGCCGGTGGCCTCGTATTCCGGGTGGTCGAATACCCAATGCACGGCCGGATTGTCTTTCATGGCTTCCATATCGCCGCCCATGGCGTAATCGGTTACAACGAAAAGTTGCGTGAAACGGTCGATATAATTGCGCGGCGCATCGGTTTGTACCGGAGCGGCGCGGTAATCCCGGGTGTAATTTCCCGGCTCCTGCGCCAACATCCGGACTTCGTGCGGTTCGCCGTAATGTACTTTCGGCGCCGTTTCCGCCAACGCCAGTATCTCGGAGGTAAACGCATCGAGGGTTACCGGATGTAGGCCCCGGTTTTCTATCTCTATCCACTTGGATAAAACAGGAAGGCCGTCATAGCACTCGTATATTACCCGCACGGTGAGCGCCTGTACGGCGGCCGGGCTTTTAGCCGGCGCTTTATAAAGAAAAACGACCCGTTTCCCGGGAACCGGCCATTGCACTGGCTGCGAAAGCCATGCCGTATTTTTTTTCCAGGCGAAGGGAGCTTCAGTAGCGCCGGTTTCGTATCCCGACAGCACGAAAGCCGAATCCGTCGCCTCCATTTTTTCCAAAAAAGAAGGTGTGAGGAAGTTCTGTACCGGCTGTCCCGCCAAACCGCCTACCGGATAGGTTTTCCCGTCCAGCACCAATACTGCTTCCGGACGAACGGCGCGAAGCTCGGACTCGCCGGTCATCAGGTTGTCGAAAGCCACGGTAGCGCCATTCGGCTTCAAGGCAAAAACGCGTTTCAACAAGCCGTTCGAAAGTTCCAGCCTGTTATCCGGCGCCGATACGGTAACCCGGTATGCGCTTCCGTCGATCAGCCAGTCGCTTTTTTCTGACGGAACCGCCCGGATTCCTGAAAAGAGGATAATAAATAAAAGAATTAATTTCATGGTATCGTTTTTATAACCAAAACACAAAGTGCCCGCTGCCAAGGTCGTTTTTCCCGGTTCCCGTTCGAGCTGGGAAATCAGGCAAAAGAAGACAAAAAGGCTATTAAGCCCGGCCTCTTCCGAGTACCTGAATAAAACTTAACAGCCCTGTTTCGTTCCGGCCCGTACCTTTTCAAGGCCTCCCGGGCGGTTGCACGAACCGCTTCGTTACAAACCGGCCAGCGGGTCGAACGTGCCGTTCTCCCAGCCTTTTGTTTGCTCCAGGTTCGGATTATTGGTCATTTCACCCCGGCGCATCGGGAGGAAATACATGTTTACATCGTTTTTCATCGGCGTATTGTCGCGGTCGAACAGGTACCAGTCGTACGTTCCGTCCGGTTTCAGCGTCAATACCAGGGCATGCCGTTTCTCCTGGCCTATCATCACTTCGTGATGAATCATCCAGCGGCGCATATCCCACAACCGTTTCTGCTCGAACAACAGCTCCACAAACCGCTCGTCGCGTACGGCCTGCCGCATGGCATCCTGCCCCATACCCGGGTCGAGCCCGTACTCCTTGCCGGCCAGGTCCGGGTCGCCCGGCACCGTTTCCTTGATACCGGCCCGCTGACGGATTTGTTTCAGCATCCCGAACGCTTCGCCCAACTGACCCACTTCTACGGCCGCTTCGGCATAGTTCAGCATCACTTCCGCCAGGCGGATGTCGATAAAATCGGTGCCGGAGTTCTGGCAATCGGTAACCGACAAACTCTGGTCGATAGCCTTCTTGGAATAATAGCCGGTTTTGCTTCCCACATTTTTCCCGTACGCATAGTCGTTCTCGGCATTCTCATTCAGCATCATTTCTTCGTTGAAATAAACCGATTCCTGGTAAACGATGGTGGCGTAGAACCGGTTGTCGCGGTTTTTCCACAAATCGCGGATGTCCTCCCCGGGGCGGATGTCGTTAATCGTGAACTTTTTACCTTCCACCGTAGGGAAGCGATCGATTACTTCCTGCGTAGGATGGCAACCGCCCGTATTATTCTGCGAGAATTTAATCGGACGCACGCCGGCATCCCGGTTCTGCGTACGGCCCGGATTTACATACCGTACGGCAAATACCACTTCTTTATTCATTTCGTCGAGGAAAAGCTGTCCGAAGTCCGGCTGCAACTCGTAGCCCTGGTTTTGCAAATAGGTTAGCGCCTCTTTGTTGACCGTATAGGCCGTTCGCCACAACTCGTTGTTGTCAGTCGGATTAAACTGCTTGCTGGCGCGGAACAGCCATACCCGGCCCAGGAATGCTTTCGCGGCGCCTTTGGTTACCCGGCCTAAATCAGCGGCTTCGTAACTGTCGGGCAACGCGGCGGCGCAATCTTCCAACTCGCCGATGATAAAATCGAAACAGGCTTTGGTCGACGCCCGTTTTACCATCAAATCGTCGCTCTGTTCCTGCGGCTCGGTAATCAACGGCACGCCTCCGTACCGTTTTACCAGCTCGAAGTAAAGATAAGCCCGTACGAAACGCGCCTCGAGCGCCAAACGGCCGGCTAAATCCGCGTCGATGGTGGTAAGCGATTTATCCTGGACGTTCCGGATAAAGATGTTGGCATACCGGATACGGTCGTACGGCCAGAACCAGTCGTACGTTTTATTCTCGTTTTTAAGCGGGTCTTTATCGGTCCATTTAATAAGATTGTCAGGCGTAACGGTTCCGTCGGTCCACCCTCCGCCGCCGGTAGCTTCGTCGCTGGCATCGGCCAGCGAGTTATCCCAGCCCGGAATATAGGTATACAGGGCGTTTACATACGCCGTGCACAACACCGGGTCGGTCCATACATTCTCGCTCGAGATAGACTTCAGATCCTCTTTATCCAATACATCCATGCACGACGTAAAGAATCCGAGCGATACCAGGAAAGCTGCAATTATCTTTTTCATATGTCGTATTCTCATTTTTTAGAAACTTAAACTCAGTCCGATATTATAACTCTTCATCAAAGGATATTGGTAAGTGCCCCGCTTGCCGCTGTTTTCCGGGTCGTAAATCCCGATATGGTCGAACACGAACAGGTTAGTACCCGATACGTACACACGGCAATTGCCGGCTCCCATTTTATTCATCCAGCTTTTCGGAAGCGTATATCCCAGCTCGATATTCTTGCAGCGGAAATAACTGCCGTTCATCAGCCAGAACGACGACTCCTGCGAGTTGGCGCCATAGGTGCCGCTGCCGCCTACACGCGGATACTTGCCACCGATATTGTCGGGCGAATATGCATCCGACCAAATATCCAGTACCGACTGTTCCGTCCAGGTATCGCCCCGGTTATCGAACATCACGGCCCGGTGCCCTACCCCTTGGAAGAACAAGCTCACGTCGATTCCTTTCCATTCGCCGCCCAGGCTGATACCGTACATAATTTCCGGGTCTTTGCTGTATAACGATAAAATACCCTTATCGTTTCCGTCGACTTTTCCGTCCGGGCCGCCTACGCCGCCGGCGCCATGGATATCCTGGAGGATAATATCGCCCTTTTCCCACTGGTCTTTGCCGTTCCACAAGGGAAGCCCTTGCAAATCAGCGTCCGTACGGGCGATACCCGAAGCGTAATAACCGGTGATGAAATCCATCGGACGTCCGGTTTTCTTTTCCCATTCGTAGGCGTTCGCCGACTCGTCGATTTTGGTATAATGGTTCCGGGCGAAACTGAAATTACCGGTTACGTAGTACGTAAAATCGCCGATTTTATTATCGTGCCGTACCAGGAACTCGACTCCCTGGTTACGCAACTCCGCGTAATTTTCTTTCGGCAGCTTGGCGCCGAAGGTTTCGGGAATGGTACGAACCCGGTCCATTAAAATATCGTACGTACGCTTGTTGAAGTAATCGAACTCGAGGCTGAACAACCCGTTCCACATCGTCAAATCGAAGCCCACGTCGAGCGTAGCCGTTTTCTCCCAGGTAATAAACGGATTCGGATATACGTCGGGGACGATACCGGTAGAAGCCGAACCGAAAGCGCCGCCGGTTACGATTTTATACTTTTCCAGGTATTGGTAAGCATCTACGTCGTCGCCGCCGTCGTTACCCAGTACCCCGTACGAAGCTCTCAGCTTCAGGTTATTGATAAAATTGAGGTTGGCATTGTTCTTAAAGAAACTTTCTTCCGTCATCCGCCAGGCGGCCGATACCGACGGGAAGAATCCCCAACGTTTGCCCGGCACCCATTTTACGGAACCGTCGTACCGGAAGTTGGCTTCCACCAGGTACCTGTTATCGTAAGCATAATTAATGCGGCCCACATACCCTAACCGGCCTATCTCGGTAGCGGAACCGTCGGCATCCTTCCATTTGCTGTCGGCATTCCCTACGAACATGTCTTCGATAGCCGAAGTAAGCAATTCGCGGCGTTCGCCCCAGAACTTATCGCCCCAGCTTTCGTACTGTTCGTATACGAACAACGCGCCGAGGTCGTGCTTGCCGAACGTGCGGTTGTAGTTCAATTGCAGGTTGAGCGTATATTGGCTGGTTTCGTCGAAATCCTTGCGTACGAAATTGCCTCGTTCCGTACGCGTACGGGTACCTACCATCTCCGCATCGTCGGCAATGATATGATTGTTCTGCCCGGAAGTTTTGTGCCGGTACAGCGTATATTCCTTGCCTACCAGTTTGCTCTTCTCGTAATACCGGCGGTAATCGAACAGCGCGCTCGCCGTCAATCCTTTTACAAAAGGCAGGTTCCACTTGGCCGATAACTTGGCATTCAACGTATTGTAGTTGTTCGTCCGGCTGCCGCCGCTTTTGATTACTTCGAGCACGTTCCAGTTATAAATCGTGGCATTCGGCCGGCCGTTTACGTAAGCGGGCTCGGTAGTAGGGAAGTTGAGCAACGCCCGGTATAAGTCTTCCATATAATCGTTATCGCTGTCGTGCGGCCAGTAAGGCGCTTCGCGCTTCTTCATATTGGCATCCACATCGAGGCCGATACTGAAATCTTTCGTAATCTGCGCATCCACGTTCGAACGGAAGTTATACCGCTTGAATTCGAGGTTGTCGAACGAGCCCTTCTGGTCGTAGTACCCTACCGACATATAATACTTGATGCGTTCGCTGCCACCGCTCACACTCAGGTTATGTTGCTGGGTAAAGGGGTTTTTCCACGCCATATCGAACCAGTCGGTGCTGTGTGTTTTGAAGTATTCCTGTTCGTCGGGCGTATAATAGCGCGAATCCGTTTCGGGCACGTTGTTATACCGGAATTTGTTGTTCAGGTACACCGTACGGTTGTACGCATTCATGATTTTCGGCGCCCGGGTAGTCGTTTCGGTGCCGAACAAGGCCGAATAACGGAACTGCGGTTTCTGGTTAGTGCCCCGCTTGGTGGTAACCACGATCACCCCGTTAGCGGCGCGGGCTCCGTACACGGCTGCCGAGGCGGCATCTTTCAATACGGAGATATTTTCGATTTCGTTCGGGTCGAGGCCGTCGAAGTCGTCTTTTTCACGTACCACACCGTCGATTACATAGGTAGGATTCGTGTTGTTCGGCGTATTCTTTCCCCGGATGGTAATGGGACTGGAAGCGCCCGGGGCACCGCTCTTGTTCCAGGAGAATACCCCCGCCATACGTCCCGCCATCGCATTCGAAATATTCGAAACGGGAATCGTAGCGATGTCGCCGGCCGAAATCGTAGCCACCGACCCGGTCAGGTTCATCTTTTTCTGGGTACCGTACCCGATTACCACTACCTCGTCGAGTTTCTGGGTATCTTCCTTCAGAGTAACGGCCAGCACCTGCTTTCCGTCGATTTTAACGAACTGCTGGATGTATCCGATATACGAAATCTGCAACGTTCCGTTTTCGGGCGCATCGAGCGAAAAGTTTCCGTCGAGGTCGGTTACCGTACCCTGGGTAGTGCCTTACAACACCACGCTGGCGCCGATAACCGGCTCGCCCCGGTCGTCTTTTACCGTACCGGTAATTTTACGCCCTTGCTGCGGAACGGCTGCCTGCATCAACGATTTCTTGCTGAGGATAATCTGGCGGTCGTCTACCTGGTATTGCACATCGGTAGCGTCGAATACCTGGTCGAGTATCGTGGTAACAGGTTTGTTTTTGGCTTTCACGTCTACCCGCCGGTCGGCATTAATCAGTTTGTTGTTATACAGGAAATAAAACTCGGAGCTTTCCTCGATAGCATTCAATACTTCCTCTACGGTAGCATTTTTCAAATCCAATGAGATACGGGTGGACTGGGAGTACGTTACTTCGCCCCTGGCCTGGAAAAGAAGGACGAATAACAAGACTACGGTTATTCTCATGGCGATGGGAATTTTGTGTAACAGATCATAAAATGACCTAAATGCGCACAGGTTAATTAAATTCTTCATACATTCACGTTGTCTTTTAGAAATTAGGTTATTAGTATAGCTTAGTTGCGCGTTTTGCCGGGTAGGTAATGGGCGTTACGATGCGGCAAACGCAAAAAAAGAGGCATACAGGGAAATGCAACCGTATTTCCCTGTTTTTTTGTTTTTTCACTTTATGTTTTCATGGGCAGCGGTATTTTAAAGTTAACAATTCGTTTTTTCGCTTATTTCATACGGAGGATGATTTTACGTTTCACGTACGTTTGGTCGGGTAATTGCACCGGCGCCACCTCTTTCCACTCGATGGGGGCCGATAAGGCCAGCAGGTTCAATATCTCGGTAAGCGTTTGGGTAGTGAAAGTAGCCGTATAGGCATACTCGTGCAGCGTGCGCCCGTGCAACTCGATATCGACATTGAAATGGCGCGACAGTTTGCGGGCGATTTCTTTCATACCGGCGCGCCTGAATACCATTTTACCGTCTTTCCAGGCCGTAAGAGCATACACGTTCACTTCCTCTATTTCCGGCTTTTCGCTATCCTCGCCGAACAGGGCGCGTGTACCCGGGAGCAAATGTTTTTCATCCGTTTTCCCTATCCGGGATACGGCGATATTCCCCTTGGCCAGCACGGCGCTTACCTGCGCTTCGTCGTTATAAGCCGATACGTTGAACTCGGTGCCGTAGGCGCTTATCCGGATGCCGTTTTTTACCTGTACGTCGAAACGACGGCCCAGGTCGGACTTCACCTTGAAATAGGCTTCGCCGTCGAGCTCTACCAAACGTCCGGAACCGTCGAAGTATTTCGGATATTTCAGCCGCGTACCCGAATTAAGCCACACTTCCGAGCTATCGGGCAACACCACCTTGCATACTAAGCCGTAGGCCGAATACAATTCTACTTGCTGGTTGCCGGCCATTACCGGCGGAGTTTCTTTTTGCGGCAGGAAATACCAGGCGGCTCCGATAACGGCGGCTACCGCCGCTACGGCAGCGATACGCCGTACCCGGCGCAACCAGCGGCGACGGCCCGACAAAAAACGCATGGCCGAAGCTATGGCCTGCCAGCGTGCATCCGTATCGGTTATTTCCTGTTGTTTGCGCAAGCGGCCGGTGAGTTCCCAAATCCGGCGCAGGTCGGCCACTTCGCCGGCAAATTCGGGCGAGCTTTCCATTTTCCGGCGGAATGCTTCCGCTTCTTCCGGAGTAAGTTCTCCCCGAAGATAGAAAGGAATATGTGTCGTATTTATTTCCACCTTATTTCTGTTTTCATATAATTGACAATCGAACGCAGGTTTTACCCTATGGAAAAATGTGTTTTTTTCGAATAATCTGCTTCGGGGCCAGTTTGGAAGGAAAAAACAGCGGAAGGAATAAACGCCGGCTATCTGCTACCAATGGAAAAGGAAAAGAAAAGGAAGGTAATCGGCCAATTCTTCGCGCAACAGTTTCAACGCTTTGCTCATATAGGCCTCCACGGTTTTTACCGAAATCCGGCGTACTTCGGCGATACGGGCATAGGTGATTCCCTCGAAACGATTCATTTCGAATACTTCGCATACGTTTTCGGGGAGCTTGCCCAACGCCGTTTCGATAAGCTGCTCCAGTTCGCGGGTGGTATATAAATCGTCGTGGGAAACAAAAAAGCCGTCGGCTACCTGCTCGGTACGCCGACGGACATAAGTTTCTTCGAGGTCTTTTCGTTTAAGATAATTGAGGCAATTATTCTTGACACTCGTCAGTAGGAAATTCCGCACGGAAGTAGTTACTTCCTGCTCTTTGCGGTTGTTCCATATTTTCAGGAAAGTATCCTGTACGATATCTTCGCACACTTCCTTATCGTCGAGGTAGCGGTTTGCAAAAACGCAGAGCGGAGGGAAATAGTCGTAAAACAACTGCTCGAACGCTTCCGCATCGTCGTGCAAGGCTATACGCAAATATAAACTTTCGACAGAAGGAGCCGCCTCCTTCTCGTTACCATACAGGGTATGTCGATGAGCTTGTTTCTGCATATTCCTTTGCTCCAGATACTTTTCTTTTCGCGTTCCGGTTAATTGGCATTCGGCCTGGCACCCAGAGGAACGGAAATACCTAAATAGGCATTTACATTTTTCGAGTTCGAGCCGAGGAACATGTAATCGGTACCTACGAACACGGGGCCTAATTTAAACGCCAGCCCGAACGATTTCCCGGCACTTTGTATCATGGAATAACTGGCCGCTACGTTGAGCCAGCTCTTCGGATGCATATTGGCCGAGAGGGTAACTTCGGTTTGGGTTTTCGGTTTCGTAAAACGGGTGGTGGAAAGCACGCCGAAAGCCAGCCAGTCGTCGAGCAACTCGTACTCGGCTCCTACTACGACCGTCGATTGCAACGACGTGGTACGCGACTTGGCTAATTTGTCGTCCAGTTTCAGTCCGAACAAGTCGTAGTTCATCACGCTGCCCGATTCCACAATATCGACAAACTCCATGTAATTATGCTGGTCGTATTTCCGCTCGGTACTGGCTTCGGCTACGTTGGTGCTTCCTTTCGACCAGGAAATGAATCCCAGGTCGAGCACGGAGGCCGACAGGGTAAGTTTATCCAGCAGCCGGTACGAAGCGCCCAAATCGACTGCTCCGCCGTAACCGCCGATACCGAATCCGTTGAAATCGAAATCGTTCACATAGCCGTTGTCCGCCACTAAATCCATACCGCGGAAAGAGCTTTCGAGCCGGGCATCCACCCGAATCGAAGCGTTGCTGTTCGCCCACGAATACGGGTCGTACGCATTGCCGTTTATATCCGACTGGATACCGATACGGTTGATATGCATATTCAGGTTACCCATGCCGAGCAATACTTTCAGACGGCCGCCCACGGTAAGGCGCTCGTTGATTTCGCGCGCATAGCCTACGCCGAGCTCGGTATACGCATTGATTTCGAGCTTGCCGTTCCGTATATCGTAGTCGAGGTGTTGCCACGAGGTTCCTATCCGGTCCGTTTCACGCAAAAAGTCGAACATCGTACGCGGAATCTGTGCGCCCACGTCGACCCGGGCGCCTACGTTAAACGACCAAAATCCTTTTCCCCCGGTAAAACCCGAACGAAATCAGGTCGCTGTTCAGCCCCACCGTAAGGCGGTTATCGGCTTTCAACCGGTTGTAGAAGCGGTTATTGTTGTAAAAATCGCCCTCGTCGTCGATGATGTCGAACACATCCTGCGTGCCCAATGCATTGGAATTGGCGGTAGCATTGAATGCCCCGATTACAGGAATATCCACGAATCCGCGTGTGGGAGTGAGCGCAGGATTCAACTTCATCCGGTTGCCTACGCCTTCCATAAAATAAGAAGTACGCAAAAACTGTGCTTTCAAAGAAGTGGAAAAAATCAAAGCCAGACAGATAAGGCTCATGAATGCTACACCGTTGTGTAGTCGGTTCGTTTGCATGATTGTAATTTTTAATGTTAGATTAGTGCACGCAAATATACTATATTATTTAACAATAGATAGATTTTGTTGTTTCTTATTTTCCAAAACAGCTCGGGAAGCAGGTTTTTTCCGGATAAATTAACATGTTTAACGGGGTTGCCTTACACTTTTTACGGAGTCGGTAAAAATAACGGGCAGTATAAAACGAGCGCATTTATCCGTTTCGGCGTTCCGTAGGGATAAG
>JAJBTJ010000149.1 GCA_020860905.1 Parabacteroides sp.
CAAGAGAAAAAAGGATGACCGCCGGTAGGCGCCGTCGGCAGACGCCACGCGGCGATCGAAGACTGTTTTTTCTCTAAAAAAGAATTTTTTGTCATGTACTTTTAACGGGTATACTTATTTCCCCAGTTTGCGCAGAATATCGTCGCGTAACGTACTGGCGCCGATACGGAAGTATTCGGGGGTAAGCCAGGCTTCTCCTAATACTTCTTTTACGATAATATAGTATTTTACCGCTTCTTCTGCCGTACGGATGCCGCCCGAAACTTTGATGCCCACCGTCCGGTCGTGCAGTTGTTTGTATTCGCGGATTACCCGGCACATCGTATATACCGCTTCGGGTGTTGCGCCGGGGTATCCTTTTCCGGTCGAGGTCTTGATAAAATCGGCGTTCGAGTAAATCGCCAGAATGGAGGCTTTCCGGATGTTTTCGGCGCTCGCCAGTGCTCCGGTTTCCAGGATGACTTTTAATTGCGCAGAACGGCACGATTCCTTGATTTCTTCGATTTCAGCGGTGAGGTCTTCGTAGTTCTCTTCGAAAAAGTAACCTAAGTTCAGTACGGTATCTATCTCTTCGGCGCCTTCCATCACGGCCATTCCGGTTTCCGCTATTTTTATTTCAGGAAAGGTTTGCCCCGAAGGGAAGCCGCCGGCTACGGAGGCGATTTTTACCCGGTCGGCCGTTAATGCCTGCTTGACCGTTTCCACAAAAAGGGGATAGGTGCAGATGGCCGCCACGTTCGGCAGGTCGGGACGGCTTCCCTCGAAGTCGTTCACGCTTTCCACCAGTTTCCAGATGCTTTCTTTCGTGTCGATGCTGGTGAGCGACGTAAGGTCGATGCAGCCGTGCAGGAATTTCAGCACGTCGGCGGTGTAGTTTTCGTCGAATTTCTCGTCGATGAGGCGAGTTACCGATTCCGTCAGTTCCGCATCGGGAAGTGCGGCCGGAAATTTATCGAAGGATTCGCGGTATTTATCCATTTTCAGTCGAGTTTTTTGTTGTTACTATGTCGTTCTTTATCTCTGTCGGTCTTTTTGGCGAGATTCTTCCGGAACGCTTCCGTCAGGTTTACGCCGGTTTGGTTGGCCAGGCACAGCAGTACCCACAACACGTCGGCCATTTCATCGGCCAGGTCGCGGTTTTTGTCGCTTTCCTTAAACGATTGCTCGCCGTAGGTGCGCGAAACGATGCGCGCTACTTCGCCTACTTCTTCCGTGAGGATAGCCATATTGGTCAGTTCGTTGAAGTAGCGTACGCCGTATGTCTTAATCCAGTCGTCAACCAGGCGCTGGGCGTCGTCGAGTGTAATTTGTTCCATCTTATTCTTTGTTTTGCGTATCGATCAGGATGGTTACCGGACCGTCGTTTTGTAATTCTACCTGCATGTCGGCGCCGAACTCTCCGGTCTGCACTTGCCGGCCAGTAAGGCTGCTCAACTCGTTGCAGAACGCTTCGTATGCCGGAATCGCCTTGTCGGGTTTGGAGGCGCGGATATACGAAGGCCGGTTGCCTTTCTTGGTAGAGGCGTGCAGCGTAAACTGGCTTACTACCAGGATTTCGCCCCCGGTATCGAGTATCGACCGGTTCATTACGCCGTTTTCGTCGTCGAATATCCGCAGGTTTACGATTTTTTTCGTAAGCCATCCGATGTCTTCGTCTGTATCCCGGTCTTCGATACCTACTAAAATAAGCATGCCTGCGCCGATGTGCGATTTAAGCGCTCCGCTAATCGTAACCGACGCCCGCCGTACCCGTTGAATCACTGTTCTCATATAACTTGTTTCGTATTGGTTTTGTTAATTTTGCCGGATAACCCGGATGTCGCCTGTACTTCCCCGGTCGCTCTCCTTTTTCTGTGAGGGATAACCCGGAAATCCGGTACATCCGGGGTTGCACCGCCCGGAGGTTTTGCCTTTGGGCCGGTATCGCCGGATGTCGTTTTCCCTTTTTCCTTTCTTTATCGGTGGCCGGGTAGCGAAAACGCCGGGTAAAAATGCCTGGCGGGGCTGTCGGCCGTTTTTCCGTTATCCGTTCTTTATTCTTTTTTTTCTCCGTTCTTTTTTAATGCTTCGATTACTAAGTTTCCTTTCGCTACGCCTACCAGCGTCCATCTTGCTTCCGGGTCGGCTTCCGGGTTGCGTGTTAGGGTTTTGAAATGGGAGAGTAGGTCTACTTTCGTTGTCTCGCCGATTCCTTTAATGCCGTCCAGCTCGGAAATTACCTGTTTCTTGCTCCGGAGCGACCGGTGGAACGTAATGCCGAAACGGTGTGCCTCGTCGCGAAGCCGCTGGATTACTTTCAGGGTTTCCGAGTTTTTGTCTAAATAAAGCGGAATCGGGTCGTCGGGAAAGTATAATTCTTCCAACCGCTTGGCAATTCCGATAATGGCTATTTTTCCGTATAAATCGAGGCTGCGCAACGCATCCACCGCCGCGTGGAGCTGTCCTTTGCCACCGTCGATTACAATCAGTTGGGGGAGGGGTTGTTCTTCGTCGAGCAGCCGTTTATAGCGGCGGTAAACCACTTCGTTCATCGAGGCGAAATCGTCCGGGCCCTCTACGGTTTTGATATGGAAGTGACGGTAATCTTTCTTAGAGGGCTTAGCCATTTTGAACACCACGCACGAAGCCACCGGATTCGTTCCCTGTATATTCGAGTTATCGAAGCATTCGATATGCGTGGGCAACTGGTGCATTTGCAAATCGTGCTGCATGGTGGTGAGCACCCGGGTGGTGCGTTGCTCCGGATTCAGCTTTTCAGCTTGTTTCAGTTGGTCGAGCTTGTATTGTTTAACGTTCTGTTTCGACAGGTCGAGTAGCTTTCGTTTATCGCCTTTCAGCGGAACGGTGAACGTAACGGTTTGCGACATATCCACATCCGGAAGGAACGGCACGATTATTTCACGCGCGCGGCTGTTGAAACGGGTGCGCATTTCCGTAATAGCCAACCCGAGTAATTCTTCCTTGGCCTCATCGAGCCTTTTCTTGTACTCGAATGTATAGGCTTGCACGATGCTGCCGTTATTTACGTGCAGGTAATTGATATAGGCCGAGCGTTCCGTTTCGTCGAACGAGAACACGTCGATATTCGTGAGCGAATGGTTTACGATGGTGGATTTGCCGCGGTAGTTTTCGATAATGTCGTACTTCTCTTTTACCTTTTGCGCCTCTTCGAATTTGAGCTCGCCGGAAAGCCGTTGCATTTCTTCGTACAGGTAATTGCTTACCTGGGCGATGTTTCCTTTCAATATTTCTTTAATAATCCGGATATTCCGGTCGTACTCTTCCTGCGATTGCAACCCTTCGCACGGCCCCATGCATCGTTTGATATGGTATTCGAGGCATACTTTATAGTTGCCGGCTGCAATCGATTCGGGGGTGAGGGGTAGTTTGCAGGTGCGGATAGGAAACAATTCGCGTAACATTTGCAGCATGGTTTTCGCCATGAATACCGAGCTGAACGGCCCGTAATACCGCGACCCGTCTTTTACAATGTTACGGGTTTGGAATACGCGCGGAAAATATTCGTTTTTAATTACGATACAGGGGTACGATTTGTCGTCTTTCAACAATACATTGTAACGCGGACGATATTGCTTAATCAGGTTATTCTCGAGCAATAACGCATCCTCCTCGGTATCTACCACGATATATTTGATGTCGCGTATTTGTTTTACCAGTACCCGCGTTTTGTTAGAGTCCTGCTCCTTATTGAAGTAGGAGTGTACCCGGCGTCGCAAGTTCTTGGCTTTCCCTACGTAAATAATGGTGCCTTTGTCGTCGAAGTACTGGTAGCAGCCGGGCTTTTCCGGAATTACTGCAAGTATCGCTTTAATATGTTCGTTCTTAACTTCTGGCATATAACATACTATGTTTTGGTTTATGTTTCACGTGAAACAATCGACCTATTTCACCGCCCCAACAATACCAGCAGGATGTTGATGTCACTGGGCGAAATCCCCGGAATACGGCTTGCCTGGGCAATGGTATCCGGGTCTATCCGCGTGAGCTTTTGCCGGGCTTCCGTAGAGAGCGACTGGATGGAGTGGTAATCGAACCTTCCTTTGATTTTAATATTTTCCAGCCGGTTTATCTTCTCGGCAATTAATTGCTCACGTTTGATATATCCGTCGTATTTAATCCGGATTTCGGCTGCTTCTGCAATTTCTTCCCGGCGTGAGGCCGGAATTAAGTCGAGTTCGCTTCGGAATGCTGGAACTAGGTCGGCTACATGTTGTATCGTGAGCTGTGGCCGCAGAATCAAGTCGATAAGTTTGCCTCCGTGTTTGAGCGGAGTAGTGCCCAATGCCTCCAGGCCCCCGTTTATATAAACCGGTTTTACGGAGTAATCGTTCACGAATGCCAGTAATCGTTCGATGTGTGCCTGCTTTTCTTTTAATAACGCCAAGCGGTCTGCTTTCGCCAAGCCGAGGGCGTACGCTTTTTCCGTGAGCCGCATATCTGCATTGTCTTGCCGGAGCAGGATGCGGTATTCGGCACGCGAAGTAAACATCCGGTAAGGCTCGTCTACCCCTTTCGTAACCAAGTCATCGATCAGTACGCCGATATAGGCTTCGTCGCGCCCGAGCACGAACGGTTCGCTTCCGTGACAACGGAGATGGGCATTTACGCCGGCGACCAGGCCTTGTCCGGCCGCTTCTTCGTAGCCGGTAGTCCCGTTGATTTGTCCGGCGAAAAACAGGTTGCGAATGCGTTTGGTTTCCAGCGAATGGTTCAGTTGGGTAGGAGGGAAGAAGTCGTATTCGATAGCATACCCGGGCCGGTAAATCTGCACATCGCGTAGTGCCGGAATTTGTTGCAGGGCACGCAACTGGATGTCGAGCGGAAGCGACGAGGAAAAACCGTTCAGGTAATATTCCTGCGTGGTTTCGCCTTCCGGCTCGAGAAACAGTTGGTGTTGTGCTTTGTCGGCGAAGGTAACGATTTTAGTTTCGATGCTGGGACAATACCGCGGGCCGATGCTTTTTATCTGTCCGTTATATAACGGTGAATCGGGTAAGCCTTGGCGGAGTATTTCATGGCAAGCTTCGTTGGTAAAGAGCGTCCAGCAACTCAATTGTTTTAACGGGCGCGGTTGGAAGTCGAGGTATGAAAACTTATGAAAGTCGTTCTCTCCTTTTTGCTCGGTGGTTTCGTCGAAACGGATACTGCGCCCGTCGATACGTACGGGCGTACCGGTTTTCATCCGGTCGGTTTCCATACCCAAAGCGGCCAGTTGTTCGGTCAGGCCGGTGGAGGCCGGCTCTGAAATACGGCCGCCATGCAGTTGCGTGCGTCCGATATGCATCAACCCGTTCAGGAACGTACCGTTGGTAAGTACTACCGAACCCGCCAGGAATTCGACTCCCATGGCCGTTTTAACTCCGCATACGGCACCGTTTTTTACCAGTAGTTCGTGTACGGTGTCCTGCCAGATGGAAAGGTTGGGCAGGTTTTCCACGATTTCACGCCAGGTAAGGATAAACCGGGCGCGGTCGCTTTGAGCGCGGGGGCTCCACATCGCCGGCCCTTTCGAGCGGTTCAACATCCGGAACTGGATGGCGGTACGGTCGGTCACAATCCCCATATATCCGCCGAGAGCGTCGATTTCGCGTACGATTTGTCCTTTGGCGATTCCTCCTACGGCCGGATTACAGCTCATCTGCGCAATTTTATTCATATCCATGGTGACGAGCAGGGTTTTCGAGCCTAAGTTCGCTGCGGCACAGGCGGCTTCACAGCCTGCGTGGCCGGCTCCCACCACGATAACGTCATACTTAAAATCCATTTTGCTTGGTTCCTCTTTGAATTACATACAAAAGTACGGAAAATATATGAGTAAACCGGTAGATAGGGTGAAAATTAGTAAGATACGGAAACGGCTCGTCTGCATATCTTACTAATAAAGTAGCGAATTCACCGGGAATTTATAGATTCTACCGGTTGGCGGAAGAGGAAAATTCTTTGCATCGGGATGGCCGTACGGAACGAAAATTTTTTCTTTGTCGGGTTTCGACAGGCCGGTTTTTATCCGGTAAGCCCTGTCATCTTTCCCGCATAGTCAGCGCTTCGTTTTCGTTTTTCTCCATAATTTCCCGTTCGCCCGGACCCTTGTCATTGATACCGCATAAATGCAGGATGCCGTGAATAATGGTGCGGTGAAGTTCCTCGTCATACAGGGCGCCGAACTTCTCTGCATTGGTTTTTACCGTATCCAGGCTGATAAACAAGTCGCCCGAGATAGTATCTCCTTCGCTATAATCGAACGTAATGATGTCGGTGTAGTAATCGTGTTGCAGATACTCCCGGTTTACCTCTAAAATCTTCTGGTCCGAACAAAAGATATAAGAAATATCCCCCGTCTTTTTTCCATACTTCGCCGCCACCCGTTTGACCCAAGCCGAAGTTTGCCTCTTTTTAATTGCCGGAAGCGTTACTTCCTCCGCATAATAATATATTGCCATACTCTTTCAATAATCGAATCGTTTGTTTCCTTAAAAGAATTGATTTCCGCCCGGTTTATTATCTTTCTACCGTTAACAGGCGCCTCTCCTGGCCAGTGGTAAATTTCCTGTTCAGGTAAAAAACAGGTAAGCCATGGCTACGGCGGCTATCGCGCCGGCCAGGTCGGCCAACAGAGAACACGAAACCGTATACCGGGTATTCCGTATACCGATACTGCCGTAATAAACAGCCACTACGTAAAAAGTCGTGTCGGTAGAGCCTTGCACCACCGATGCCAGTCGCCCTACAAACGAGTCGGGGCCGTACGTAGTCATGGCATCCACCATCATTCCCCGCGCTCCGCTTCCGCTCAACGGCTTCATCAGCATGGTAGGAAGCGCTCCCACGAATTCCGTATCCAACCCCACCGAAGCTACACCCATCCGGATACCTTCTATCAGGAAATCCATCGCACCTGACGCCCGGAACACGGCGATACCCACCAATACGGCTACTAAGTAAGGAATAATTGTTACGGCCGTGTGAAAACCTTCCTTCGCTCCTTCGATAAAGGCGTCGTATACATTGATTTTCTTCCGGATACCGCTTATAATAAACAGGCAGATAATGGCAAACAACAGGAAATTGGCCGATAGCTTGGAATACAGTTCTATCTTTTCTTGCTCCAAGCTACTGAATAGCCAGATAATACTACCGATGAAAACGGCCAATCCACCGAAAAAAAGTAGAAGCTCTTTCTGTAAAACACGAATCCGTTGCTTAAAACACACCGCCCCGATTGCCACGAGTGTAGAAATAAACGTAGCTAGCATAATCGGTAAGAATACATCCGAGGGGTCGGCCGCTCCCAATTGCGTGCGGTATACTAAAATGCTTACCGGAATCAGCGTCAATCCCGACGCATTAATAGCTAAAAACATAATCATCGGGTTGCTGGCCGTATTCTTTTCCTTGTTAAACGTCTGCATTTCCTGCATCGCTTTCAGCCCCATAGGCGTAGCCGCATTATCCAGCCCCAGCAGGTTGGCCGAGATATTCATAAAAATCGAGCCGGTTACCGGGTGTCCTTTCGGAATATCCGGAAACAGCTTACCGAAAACCGGAGCCGCCAGCCGGGCGAACGCCTGGATTACCCTGCCCTTTTCGCCTATCTTCATAATGCCGAGCCACAGGGATAACATACCCGTGAGGCCGATGGAGATTTCGAAAGCAGTTTTAGCCGAAACGAACGAAGCCTGTATGATGCCGGGAAACACTTGCATATCGCCGGTGAACGCCAGCTTGAAAAAAGCCACCGCAAAAGCAATCAGGAAAAAGGCGATCCAGATGTAGTTTAGTACCATATCCTCTTTGGTTTAACCGAACAAATGTACGAAAAAGAATGGCAGCGTACATCCCGTACGTCGCTAAATCGTGCCGGCCGGTAAAGGACGGGCGCTTTTATTTCCCCTTCATATAAAAAGTATAATAATAAAGCAGCAGACCGATCCAGTTCAATAGAAGAATCGTCGCTATCCAGGCCATTTTTTGCCAGCGGGTAATGAACGGGTTTTGCCATACTGCCGTAATGCCGAATAGCAGTACGGCAATGCCTATGATGTATCCGATTTCGGAGAAAGCAATCCAGCCGAGCAAGTTAAGAGTCATTTCGTAAAAAATAAGTGTAACGGTTGCTATTCGTGTTTTTTCAGTATCCTGTGCGGCAAATTGCCGTGTCCCACCAACTCGAACGGGCAGGCGTATTTTTCGCTCAACCATTCGGGCGAAATATCGGAACCCGGGTGATAATGCAGCGTTTCGTTTACGCAGGCGATATTCTTTACCATCGTTACTACCGTCCCGATGTCGTGCGAAACCAGGATAATGGCACTTTCCCGGTTGATTTCTTCCAGCAGGTGGTAGAATAACGACTCGAAACGCTTGTCGACATACGAGTTCGGTTCGTCCAATATCAGCACCTCGGGACGCGATACGATGGCCCGCCCCAGCAATACCCGTTGCAACTGGCCGCCCGACAATTCGCCGATAGGCCGCTGTTCCAACCCGTCGAGCCCCATGTGGCGGATTACTTCGCGTATCCGTTCGTGTTGCGCTTGTGTATACCCGCCGAACCGTTTCTTTTCCGAAACCAGTCCCGACGCCACCACTTCGTATACCGAAATCGGAAACTTCTTGTCGATACGGTTTATTTGCGGCAGATACCCGATTTTCAGCGACGGCACTTCCCGGCCGTCGTGAAAGAAACGGATGCTACCCGAAACCGGCCGGAGTAACCCTAAGATGAGTTTCAACAACGTGGTTTTACCGCCTCCGTTCGGACCGATAATCCCTAAAAAGTCGTCTTTGTACACGGTAAGCGAAATATCCTTCAATACCGTTTTGTTTCCGTACGAAGCACTGACATGCTCCAGTTCAATCAACTTGTCCATGAGCGAGCGCATTTGAAATCCGCACCATTTCACCGTGCCAGTCGTACGAAAGCGGATTGATAGATACTAACGTGCAACCGGTTTCGTTGGCGATTAGTTCGGCATTTTTCTTATCGAACTCCTGTTGTACGAACACCACTTCCACTCCGTTGTCTCGTGCCGTTTCTATCAGTTTTTTCAATTGGGCGGGCGACGGTTCTTTCCCGTCCAGTTCGATGGGTAGCTGCTTTAGTCCGAACTCGCGGGCCAGGTACGTAAGTGCCGGATGGTAAATGATAAATGTCCGGTTTTGCAGCGTATCCAGCTCGCTGTGAAGCACCTTCTCCGTTTCGTTTATCTCCTGTAGCAACGATTGATAATTGTCGGTGTAATAGGCTTTATTCTCCGGGTCGAGCGCAATAAAAGCCTCTAAAGTATTATAAGCTATTTGCTTGGCTCCGGTAATCGAACTCCACAAGTGCGGGTCGGTTCCACCGTGCGCATGCGTGTGTCCGTGGCCCGGCTCCTCTTCCTCGCCTTCGTGCGAGTCGCCGGTAAAATCGAAACCTTCGGAAAGGTCGAATATCCGGAGGCCGGGATTATTCTCCCGTATCCGGTTCATCCATACCTGTTCGAAACCGATGGGGCCGATACGGAAGTACGCCTCGCTTTTTCCCAAGTCGACCATTTGGCGCGGGGTCGGGTCGTACTCTTCCGGATTAAAGCCGGCGCCCACCATGCTTTTTACCGTATACTTATCTCCGGCGATGGCTTCGGCGAAATACCGTTGCGGCTCGATGGTAACGGTTACCGTTTTTTCGGGCGCCGTCGTGGAAGAACAGGCGGATAGCAGGGTTACCCACAAACCGAGCGCCAGGCATTTCCATAAGGAATGCTGGTATACGTTTCCGAGGCTTCGCTCCGGTTTACCCGGCCTGGAATTTCCTGTTGCTTTTCCGTATAATCGAATCTTTTTCATTTCCGTATCTTTCTCTGTTTGTAATAACTCCCTGTGCCGGAAGAATGTTCGTAGGGCTTCCGGTTATTTCCTGCCGGGAAAGGCCGGTCGGTCGCCGCTACCGTTTAATTCAGGGCAGAAACAGTACAAACCAAACGCAACGATATGCTATGCCGGGTATCGCCTATCTTCGTTTTAACCGGTTAAAAGCCAAGAAGGCACAAACCGGATGCAGAAGCGGGTTTTGCCCGGTCAAGCCGGGATGTCGCCCGGTTCCTTAGCTGAAGCAAAGATACGAATAATCTTCAGATTTCCACGATAATCCCGATAGAGGGCAACAACGTGCCGGTTTTTCGCTCTACCGGCTTTAACTCGTACCGTTGTTCGGCTTGCGGAGCCGCCGGATTCAGGATAGTGCCGGTGCGGATGTATACGTCCGGCTCGCGGTATCGGGTATTCGTTGCGTTCTGGATGTCGATGTAAAAACCCAGCATCACCTTCCGGAAATAAAACGTTTTATCCACCCGTACGTCCAGTTGCGCGAAAGCAGGCAACCGGCCGCTGTTAAATTGCGTATAGTCGTAATACAACTGCCCGTTGGCATTCCAGGCGTCCACCAGGCTGCTCTTCTCCAGGTCGTACGGCGTATAGGGAGCTCCCCCTACCACCCGCAGCTTGGCCCCGATGTCCCAGTGCGCCGGCAACGAGTAGGTGCCGCTGAAAGTAAGGAGGTGCTTGTTATCCCACGCCGAAGGCAGATACGTGCCCGGTACCCGTACATCTTCGAACTCGCTCCGTACATACGTATAAGATAAGATGAAGGTAAGCCCTTTGTATCCGTACCACCGTCCCATCACTTCCAGCCCGTACGCCCTGCCTGTAGCAGTAGGTACCACTTCTTCGTTGCCCAATACCCCGTAATCCGCGCCTTTCGAAGCCAGCGGAATCGAATCGGTTACCGAGAGCGGATAAGAATCGTATTTCTTGTAGAAGCCTTCGGCCGTAAACTTCAGGTGCGAAGCCGGACGGTATTCCAATCCGGCGCTCGCCTGGTCGGAACGGATGTAACGGAGGCCGTTCGCCTTATTTACGTACATTCCTTGCGGGTTTTTATACCCTAACACCGTGTACGGAGGCAATTCGTAATAGCGACCCGCATGGGCATTCAGGTAAAAACCGTTGTAAATCCGGTAAGAGGCTGACACACGTGGTGAAAACTGCCGGAGTAAATTCCGGGTTACGGACGAATAGTCCGCCGCATCGGCGCATGCTCCCAGCGAAACGGAAAAACGCTCGCCGGGGCTTTCGTACTGAGCCGTCAGGAAAACGCCCCATTTCAGCATGTTCAGCCGGGTATGGTAAGCCAGGTCGCGCGGTGAATCCGTAAAAATCCGCTGGAAAGTGCGGTTCGTATACGTGGCATAATCCAGGTTGGCGCCGGCATTCAGCCGCACGAAGGGCAGCCGGAAGGTATTTTCGGAGCGGAGTTTCGTTTCCGTTTCGTCCGAAACGTACCGCAGCGTGAGGTTATCGGGGTTGCTTTCGTCGTTGTTGAGGTATTTGGTGTTTTTATTATCCAGGTAACTGCGGCTGGCGATAAGCGAGTATACGTTTTTACCGGCATAATGTTTATATACCGCCCCCAACGTATAGGTTTTCTGTTTCACCACGGGCAGGTAATCGAGGATGTATTTGTTTTTGTCGCTCATATTGTCCATGCCGGTATTCAGCTTCATGTCGTCGATAGCCCCCAACCCGATAAACGACAGTTCGTTTTTGCGGTCGAATCGTGTTTTTATCTTGAATTGGGCGTCGGTAAAGGTGGGAAGGAACGGTAATCCGATTACATCGAAAAGGAACTGGAGGTACGACCGGCGTACCGATACCTGGTAGGTCGTTTTCTTTCCGGCCGGCCCGTTGGCCGAAATGCCTACTTCGGAGGCTCCCAGCACGCCGCGAAAGGTAAACTTTTCCCGGTTGCCATCGTGTAGCTTGAAGTCGAGTACCGAGCTGAGCGCGTTCCCACGCGAAGCCGGGAAAGCCGCCGAATAAAAGTCGACTTCACGCACCAGGTCGGAATTGATAATGCCTACCGGGCCGCCCGAAGCTCCTTGCGTAGAAAAATGGTTGATATTCGGAATTTCCACCCCGTCGAGAAAGAAACGATTCTCCGACGGGCCTCCTCCGCGCACCATCAGGTCGTTCCGGAAGGCAGCTGTGGAGGCCACTCCGGGAAACGCTTGCACGATGCGCGAAATGTCGCGGTTGCCGCCGGCGCTTTTCTCTATTTCTTTGAACCCGATGACCTGCAATCCCAACGGGCTCTCCAGGGTTTTCCTGAACGGCGGGGCCACTACGTCGATTTCGCCTAATTGCTGCGCAGCCGGCTCCATTTCGATAGAAAGAAAGAAGTCTTTATGGGTGAGCGCGAACTCGGCCGAAACGGCTGGCTTATACCCCACGAACGAGCTTTGTATCCGGTAAGAGCCGGGCGAAAGGCCGGAAATAACGAATCCACCGACCGAATCGGTAACGGTTCCGTGCGTCGTATTCCAGATAACCACGTTTACGAAGGGCAGCGGCTCGCCGCTCAGGTTGTCTTTTACCGTTCCTTTTACGGAATAGGTTTGTTGCGCCTCTGCCCCGAACCAGCAGGAACAGGCCGACAAGCAGAAAAGTATCCAGCCGCGTGCTCTCATTTTTGTTCGCCTTATTTTTATGTGTGCTCCGATTGCGTTACTTTTGTACAAATATAACAGCTATTTTGATATAACAGTTGTTTTTAAGCATACGGAAAGAAGATGGATAAGCAAGATACGGAGAAGATGGTTACCCGCCGGCTGGAAGTTACGGCCGACGGCTCGCATACGCTTTACCTCCCGGGGATGGACGAGCACTATCACTCGGTAAACGGGGCGGTGCAGGAGTCGCGCCATGTTTTTATCGAGGCTGGTTTCAAACAGATAGCCGAGCCGGCGGTGCGGATACTCGAAATCGGATTCGGTACGGGCCTGAACGCTTTCCTCACGTTGCTCGAGGCCGGCGCTTCCGGCAGGCAGGTTACCTATTATTCGGTAGAACGGTATCCGCTGGACGAAAAGACGGTGGGGAGTCTGAACTACGGTGCGGTGGTTTGCCCGGATAGCGCTGCTTTGTTCGATGCGCTTCACCGGGCGCCTTGGGATGTGCCTGTAGCGATTACTCCGTTTTTTATGTTGCACAAAATAGAGGCCGACAGCAATATGTGTGTGCTTCCGCCGGATATCGACCTGGTTTATTTCGACGCTTTCGCTCCGGATAAGCAGCCGGAGATGTGGAACCCGGAATTTTTTTACTCTCTTTACCGGAATACGGTACCGGGCGGCTTGCTTACTACCTATTGCGCCAAAGGAACGGTGCGCCGGATGATGCAGGCGGCGGGCTACGGTGTGGAACGGTTGCCGGGGCCTCCGGGGAAAAGGGAGATGTTACGGGGTAAAAAAAGCAGTCTTCGCTCGCCGCGAGGGCGTCAGCCGATGGCGCCTACCGGCGTCTGAGTTTCTTTTGAAAAAGAAACTCAGGGAAAGAAAATTCGGTTTTTTGCCTTTCAGGGCGGTGTTGGCTGTTGCCATGGCGGCATCTACCGATGGTTTTCGTTTCTTTTCCGAAAGAAACGAAAGGAAAGAAAGGTTTTCTTTACGAGGGGTAGCGCTCTACCCGGGGAGCCGGGAACGACCGTTACCACGGTGGTTTTCATTTCTTTGTCTTGAAACAAAG
>JAJBTJ010000186.1 GCA_020860905.1 Parabacteroides sp.
ATACAGTTTTTATCCACATAAAACCGGTTTTCGTTCAGCATAAAAAAGAATAAACTCGGTGAACGAATCGCTTTTAAAAAAAATACTATTTTTCGTTTGTATTACCCCCGTTCGGGCCGTTAAACCTCGTTTCCGGGGGAATGCTTAAAGATACGATATAGATAATTGGTTATCAATAAATCAATTGCCTATATCGTATGATTTCCGGAATATCCCTTTTTATGGCTCGAATGCCTTTCGAATTTTTCGGGAGTTATTTACGAAGACGTAGCGGATTACCGGAACGTCATCATCTTGCTGATGTATTTCCCAACGATGTCGAACTCCAGGTTCACCGTGGTGCCTTTTTTTATCCGGTGAAAATTCGTGTGTTCGTAAGTATACGGAATGATAGCTACCTGGAACGTATTATCGGTGGAATTGCATACCGTGAGGCTTACCCCGTTAACGCAAACCGAACCCTTTTCTACCGTCATGTAACCCTTACGCGCCATTTCTTTGTCGAATTTGTATTCGAACGTGAAATACCAACTGCCGCCGGCTTCCGTAACGTCCGTACAAACGGCGGTCTGGTCTACATGCCCTTGTACGATATGGCCGTCGAGCCGTCCGTTCATCGGCATGCTGCGTTCTACGTTTACTTTGTCGCCCGGCTGTAATAAGCCTAAATTCGAACGATCCAACGTTTCTTTGATAGCGGTTACGGTGTAGGTATCGCCGGTTTTGCTTACAACCGTCAGGCATACGCCGTTATGGGCTACGCTCTGGTCGATTTTCAATTCGCTGGCGAACGAACACCGGAGGGTAAGGTGCAGATTTCCCTGTTCGGGTTGTAGCGCTACTACGGTAGCCGCTTCTTCAATGATTCCTGAAAACATACTGAGTAGGATTTTATGATTACCGGGGTAAAAATACGGGTTTATTTCCGAGTAGCCATGCGTGCCGTCCGATTTTCGTTATTCCTGCTCCGGAAATGACGTTTCGAAACCGGCCGGAATCTCCTCGATGGTGCCGTGTCCGGCAATATATCCGTATAGCTTTTTGTAAAAAGGATGCCGGGTAAGTGTAAGAGCATCCCCGATAATGACTAATTTCATCCGGGCCCGCGTCATCGCTACGTTCATCCGGCGCAGGTCGTTTAAAAATCCGATTCGGCCGTTTTCGTTGGCGCGAACCAAGCTGATAAATATCACGTCCCGTTCCTGTCCCTGGAATCCGTCTTCCGTATGGAGGGGACCGGATTTGCGGAACGGGCGGAAAAAAGGAGTCGTTTTTACTAAATGGCGCAAGTAGTGTACCTGGGCTTTGTAAGGGGAGATGATACCGAAATCGATGTTTTCGTCCTTTATCCGTTCGGCTCCGATTTTCAGTATGTAGTTATGCAGTTGCACGAGGAGGAAACGAGCTTCTTCCCGGTTGCTGCGGCTTAGGGATTCGGTCGAACACGTTTCGGCGTAACCGACGGCGGCGGTATCGTACCAAACCACGGGGGTATCGAATTGCAGGATTCCCCGGCTTTTTACTTCGGGAGCCGCCTGGAGGGAACCGTGGTAAAACCAGTCGGACGGAAACCGCATAATGGCTTCGTGCATCCGATATTGTATTCGCAGTAACGACACGGCCTGGGGGATACGTTTGCTTATCTTTTCAATCAACGTAACGCCTAACCCTTCCCTGGCGGCTTCCAGGCATTTTACGGTAGGCGGAAGCTGGCACGGGTCGCCGCCAGGATTACCCGGTCGGATTTCGTTATGGCTATCCAGCAAGCTGCTTCGAGTGCCTGTGCCGCTTCGTCGATAAACAGCGTGGAGAAGCGTTTCCGGTTCAGTACCTTATTGGCTGCTCCTACCAGTGTAGAGGCGATGACGCGGGCTTCGGCGAAAAGCGCTTCGTCGATTTTGATTTCCAGTTCGGTCGCCCGGTTCCGTAGGGTAAACAGCCGGTTGCGGAAACTTTCTTTCCCTGCCTGTTTCCCTTGCCGTTTCCGGGAATAAAGTTCGCGTATGGCTTTCCGCACGCTCCACAGCTCCGGGTAATCGGGGTGCGACTCGAACCGGCGCTCGTACGTAAACGACAGCATTTTATCGTTTACCCGGGTAGGATTACCGATACGTAAAACGGGGATACCCCGGTCTGCGAGTTTTTCGGCAATCCAGTCTACGGCCGTATTGCTTTGAGCGCATACGAGCACCTGGTTCTCGTGGTGGAGCGTTTCGTAAACCGCTTCCACCAGCGTAGTTGTTTTTCCGGTTCCCGGGGGGCCGTGCACTACGGCTACGTCGCGGGCGCACAAAACCTTATTTACCGCTTCTTCCTGCGAGGCGTTCAGCCACGGGAAACGTTCCGGAAACAAGGAGCGGCAGGAGGGAAGCCGGTTTCCGCTTAATACCTCGCGAAGCAGGGCTGTACGGTTATCTTTTGCTTGTAATGCTTCGGTAAGGGCGGCAAACATGGTTTTGTAGCTGGTTTCGTCGAAATGAAGCCGGATACCTAACCGGGCGCAGCCCTGTAATCCGGGTACGACATCGTACGAAGGCAATATCACCGTCATCTTGTTTTCCTGTACGTAACTGATGGTGGCGGAAAAAGAAAAATACCGGATACTCCCGTTATCGGGCGAACTGAAGAAGCATACCGGTTTGCCGTATTCGAAACTATGCTCGGTTTCCTGGTGCTCTGTCCGCTCTATCTCGATAACCAATTGGTCGAGTGAGTTGTAATAGGTGCGGCCGGCCGATACGGGGTACCAGGCGAGTCCTTGCCGTATATTCCGGTAAATGCCGCCTTCCGAAGCCTGTTTGCGGTAGGTATCCAGTTCGTACCGGTATTCTTTTTGCAGCAATTCGTATTGCCGTTGCAATCCGGCGAGCGAAGCGGACGGCGTAGATGCAGTCATGCCTTTTCCGGTTTCGCAAAGTTTACGATGAAGGTGGTGGCTCCGATGGTAACTATATCCCCGTCGCTCAATACCACCTGTTCTTTCTTGCCGAGGCATTTGTTGCCGATAAAGGTGCCTGTGAGGCTGGGGAAATCGCGTAACGTATAAACGAGCCGGCCGTGCTTGTCGCGTTTTACGTTCACTACGCAGTGGTTGCGTCCCATGCTCGGATCGCCGGTAAGCACGGGCACCTGTATTTCGTTTCCTTTGGAGTAGCGGCCGATGATGTTGTCACCCGGCGCGAGCGGAAGTTCCTGCTTGTATTCGAAGGCGTTTTCGATTACGGTAATGTGGCCGTATCCTTCGTCGGTTTCCCGTATTTCACCGCTTGTTGTACCGTCAGGAGCGGTTTTTACTCCCGGTTTGCGCAGCCTGATGGTGAATTGCTTGGTACACCGGTTGCATACGAGTACGATCGGTTCGCCCGGTTTATAAAGCGTTTCGTCGAAAACGACGTAGTTTTCACAAGCGGGGCATAAAATTCTTTTCATATTAGGTATATAATTTATTTTTTATTTTCCGGTGGCACGGAACATTC
Source organism: Parabacteroides sp. (assembly GCA_020860905.1). Lineage (GTDB taxonomy): Bacteria > Bacteroidota > Bacteroidia > Bacteroidales > Tannerellaceae > Parabacteroides_B. The sequence continues at coordinate 3,477 of JAJBTJ010000186.1, forward strand.
GGTTTGTGCACCTTACGTTCCGTTTAGCGGAAGCAAAGGTACGTGATTCCGTTAAAATACCGGGAAAAGAGTGGGGGATTTCTGAAAATACTGTTGCCTACCGGGTAAGCCCCTAACGGAACGCAAGATATATATCCGCAGCCTGCGGATATATATCTTGCGTGCACGGAAAAAAAAGAAAAAAGCAGCTTGTTTCTCTTTAAAGTATAAAGGGAACGGGATTTTGTGGTTTTGTAGCCGTGCACTTCTTTTTGCTAAACGATAAATACCCTTTTTCGCAGCAATTCGCCCATTTGTTGCTTCAGTGCGGGGGCGTTTACCGGTTTCGCAGTATAGGCGTCGAAGCCGCTGCTCATAATCCGTTCTTCGTCGGAAGCAAAGGCATAGGCTGTTACGGCGATAATCGGAACCGCGGGCGATAATTGCCGGATTTCTTTGGTGGCTTCATAGCCGTTTAATTCGGGCATGTTGATGTCCATCAGGATGATGTGCGGGTTATGTTCCTTAAATAGTCGTACCGCTTCTTTTCCGTTCCAGGCATGGATAATCGTGTAATCTTTTTTCAGGATGGATTCGAATAGCTTGTAATTGCCCGTGTTGTCTTCGGCAATAAGAACGGTTAGCTTATCCCTCTCTATTTCCTTTTTTTCGAAGCAGATTTCTTTTTTTACCGGTTTTTCCGCCGGTTTGCAGGGGAACGTAAACCAGAAAGAAGAGCCTCTCCCGATTTCCGATTCAACGCCGATTTCTCCGCCCAGGTGTTTTACTATCATGTGGCAAATCGAAAGCCCCAGCCCGGTACCCTGGGCGAACGCATTCAGTTTGACGAACCGGTCGAATATGTGCTTTTGTTGCTCGGATGAAATGCCGCAACCGGTGTCGGAAACATAAAAACGTAACATTTTGTTGCTTGTAAGCAAGTAACCGAAGCGTATGGTGCCTTCGTCTGTAAACTTAATAGCGTTGGTAATGAGGTTGATAAGAACTTGCATCAACCGGTTCTTGGCCAGCGAAACAAGGAGCTCCGGCCGGGCGGCAGGTGCTTCGTAAACGATGCGTACGCCGTTCGATACTTTTTTTTGCATGGATTGTTCCAGCTCCGAAAGCAATAGGTGCAAATCCACGTTCGAATTGATAAACTCCAGCGTACCCGCCTCGATTTTCGACAAATCTAAAATGTCGCTGATGAGTTGGAGCAGCAGGGCATTGTTGCTTTCGATAATCTGAACGTATTCTTGTTTTTCTTCCACTTCGTCGGTAGTGGCCAGGATGTTCGAAAAGCCTACGATTGCGTTGAGCGGCGTCCGGATTTCGTGGCTCATGTTGGCCAGGAAAGCCGATTTCAGGCGGTTGGATTCTTCCGCTCTGTTTTTGGCGTCGAGCAATTCTTTTTCCGCTTGTTTCCGGTCGGTGATAATCAGCGACGAGCCTATCAGGGTAAGAGGCGTTCCGTTTATATCTTTCTTTTCTACGGCGACACAAGCCTCTACCCAATCTATGCCGTGTAAACCTTTGGCCGGATTATAAATGCGGTATTCTTCCCTGATTTTGTCTACTTTTCCCAGGATAAGCATTTCGTATGCTTTTTTCACCTTTTCCCTGTCTTCGACGTGTATTTTGGCAAAGTATTCTTCTTCCGGAACCGTTAACTGATTTTCATCGAATAAGCCCGAGAAGCTCACGTCTACCACTTTGTTTACGTCGCATAGCAGGGTGTGCCGTACCAAATCCCACTTCCAGGGGGTTACATTCGCCACATCGAGCGACATGGTGAGTTTTTGGTTCACCGTACGAAGCACTTGCTGGGTGTTAATCAGTTCCGTTATGTCTACCATGAAAATATCTACACAGCCCGGGTTGTTGGCGGCTAACGCCAATACGTTGAAATACCGGTCGGTCGGGGCGTAATAATATTGTGTGCTTATTTTTTTGTTTTCCGAGAAAATAAGGTGGCAGGCTTGCATGTACTGCGTTAATTGCAGCGAATGTATTTCCGAGCCTTTTTTCCCTACATACTTTTCTTTTCCTTGCTGAAGGGTTTCCAGGGCGGCGTTGACTTCTAAAATTACATAGTCTACGGGATAGCCTTGTTCGTTAAATATAACCTGTTGCTTCATATAGCAAATCGGCATGCTGTTAATCAGCCGGCTGTGATTGCGCATGAAAGCGATTTCTTTTTCCTGGTACAGCCTTTTTTTATTTAACGCGTTGAGCCGGGAAAAGATAAGAAAGAGGAAGAAGAGGGTAAAGCCGCCCGCGGCATATATATAATTCCGGTATTGTTGCCAGAACGAAGGCGGTTTCATGTAAAACACCGTATCCGGCGAAGGAGATATAAGCTGTAAGTTTTTGTTTTTTATAACCGGGTAGTTCAGTACCGGATGCGGCTGCTGCGGAGTAAGTACCGTATTGTAGGTACGACCTTTTAAAAGCCCGTACATCGTGTTGAGCAACGTATGGGAAATGCTGGAGGCCGGATAAAAATAACCGCCCGCCATACCGTTTTCTACAATGCCCATGTCGTTTAACGTAAAAACCAGAGCATCCGTGTACGAGCTGAGCATTCGGTAAGTATCCGAGCTGAGGATAGTTCTGTTGCCTTGTTCTTTTAAAAGAATCCAGGAGTAGTACAAAACGCCTGTTTGCTTGTCTGCATATTGCAAAAGGTTGATAAGGTCGTCGGTAGAGGTTGTGCCGGCGGTAAGCAACTCGAGCTTGACGTCCGGGAATTTCTCTTCCATCACTTTCTGAACGGAGTTTTTGTTTTGTGCGCTGATATAGCGTTTATCGGCCAGGAACAACAGGCGGTTCATGTCCGGCTTTAATTTTTTCATCAAAGAAATGGTTTCGGATATGTATTCCGGTACATGGATAACGGTAAGGTTGCGGTGGGTTTCGAGTATATCTGCAAAACTTTGTTGTTCTGTTTCCGGGCAAGCCTCTTTCGAAAGGTAATAAGTCCGCGGGGCGACGTACTCTTTTTCTACACAAGCCAGAAGCGGGATGTCGTTACCCCAGTGTTCGGCTAATTTGTCTTTCAGTAAAACGTAAGCGCTGTTTCCGAGCAAAATAATAAGGCGGGGAGCATGACCGGTATATTTTTCGGATAAATAGGCTGCAAAATCATTCACATCCTGTTCCGATTTCATCAGCATAACGTCCATATTCTCCGTATAGGTGGCCATATTTTCATCATCGGCGCTCATCTGTTTATAAATAGGAGTGGTAAATATATGGCTCCACGGTGTGGATTCGGTATACGAATTGAGGATGAGTATGTAGTTCTGTTTGTTTTCCGGAATGGCTGAACAAAGCGATGAACAAAGTGCCGACAATAAAATTGTTAGCCATATACGATTTTTAAAAAAATACCGGGACGTCATAGATAATTGCTTGGAAATTTTTTTTCAGATTATTATTGTTCAATGCGACAAAGGTATGAAAATAAACGGCTTTAGCAATTTTGTCCGTTCAAAGTTTTTGAAAGGATACTTTGTTCGGGGGATACCCGGACTATTAAACCGAAGAATTTTTTATGGAAACAGCACATATCCAGGGTTTGTTTCATCCGGATAAAACAGTTACGGGAAGTATTTTTAGGGTAAAAAACAGAGGGAAATAAAAAAGTGACTCGCATAGGATTCAAACCTATAACCTTCTGATCCGTAGTCAGATGCTCTATTCAGTTGAGCTAGCGAGCCATCCTTGTGGAATGTGGTGACCGCGACAGGATTCAAACCTGTAACCGGCTGATCCGTAGTCAGCTACTCTATTCAGTTGAGCTACGCGGCCATTGCTTTATCATTGCGTGTGCAAAGGTACCACTTTCTTTTATACGTGCAAATTTTATAGCGGATTTTTTTGTTTTTAGTCTAACATTTTGGGATTGAAGAGCAGGTATCCGATGTTCAATCCCACGTTGAAATTCTTTTTCGGATAGCTGTACCCGTTCGCATACAGGCTGATACATACGAACGGCAGGTGTAAAACCAAAGCCGTTTCGCCCATAAATTTGTACGAGCTCATAAACTTTCCGTAATAAGGTACTCCCACATAACCGTTCTGTACCGGCACCTGTTTTTTCTTTATCTCGTTGAACGGGGCGAAACAATACATGTCGGCCCGGAAGTGTAACAGTTTGTTGAATTTCCAGATTGGCGAAAGTCCTACCGTTACGTATTGGTTGGCGCGGAATGCTTCGTTAAATACGATTTGGCTGTGCGGGGTGGGGGTAAAGGCCGATGCTTGCAGGATGGAAGCGGTATAATTGTTCATCAGGTTTTTACTCGAAATCACGATTTCGCTGGAGTATCCCAAGGTGAAATGGTTGCTTACCGCATGGTATTGCTGGAGCTTCCCTTTTATCGATAACCAACTGTGGTTTCTTCTTTCAGCCGGGTTTTCGTCGGCGTAGTAGGCCGGCTTGTAATTTTCGCGCTCGGCTACGAACTGGGCCGACAAGTATTGGTGCCGTCCGGAGGTGGCATACTGCTTGGTGTTCAGCGAATACCTTTCTATGCTGAGCGAGCCGGCCAGCACATAATAGTAACTGTTATCGAAACGGCGGTTCTGGAACGACATGTTCGACGTTTGGAAGTAAAAATCGCTTAGCCGTCCCAGCGACATATTGATTTCCGCTTTCGCTTTCGTAAGGAACGGAAACCCGATGCCGCCCCGTAAAAATAATTCTTTTTGCTTGATGAAAGCCGGCTGTACGTCTTCGTAAAACAACGACTGGCTTTCGGCGTATTTCCGGTACGAGTAAACGCCCATTACGTTTACATACATCGGTACATGCGTCTGGAGGTAAAAACGTGAGTCGAGCATAGCGCCGTTAAATGCGTTTCCTATCTGGAAATTGCCGTTGAAATCGGCGGCGTAATGCCCTAAGCTCTGGTAGCTCAATCCTAAATAAAGCTGGTTGGCTTGGTATGACGAAATATTACCCCCGAACGACAGCTTGATTTCGTTCGCCACCTTGACATCGAGGTATAAATCGAATTGTTTGGATTTCCGGTTATAGATGGCATGCGGGATGATTTCCTTGATTTTCGAATACGTGAGCATCTTGAAATAAGCCTGCCGGAATTCTTCCATCGAAAATTCGCCGTTGATGTCGCGGTGCAACTGGGCTTCGATGTATTTTTGCTGAGCACCTGTTACTCCGGTAACATAAATGTCTTTAAAGCGTAACGAGGGCAGGCTTTCTTTGTATTTTTTCCGTCGTTCGGTAAGGTCGGTGAGCTTTTGTTCGCGTGGAACCCGTTTTTTCAGCGAGTCGATGAGCGGCAGCATCTGCCGGTAACCGATGTCCATCAGTTCGCGGGCGCGGGCGAAATCGAGCAACGATACGTCTTTGAAGTCGAACTTGATTTCCATCCCTTCCTCCGGGTCGACGGTGTAATCGGTTTTTTGCATAATCATTGTTTCGAGCTGGCTGTACGGGTTGGTCGACGGCTTGGCATTGTTGCCTCCGGCTACTACCGAACCGAAAATAAAGTCGGGGCGGAAGGCCTCTTTCATCGGGCCGACGGGAAAATTATCGTAAATGCCGCCGTCGAATAACGGGATGCTGTCTTTCCAGATAGGCTGGAAGAAAAACGGGAAGGTCATCGAGGCCCGTACGGCGTCGCCTAAGTCGCCGTTTTTAAAAACGATGGCTTTTTTACTGTAAATGTCGGCCGCTACGCACCGGAAAGGTACGAACAGGTTGTCGAAGTTCCATCCTGCTTTGGCGGTAGCTTGGGCATACAGTCCCATAAACGCCTGGTTCATCTGGATGGGGTTAATCAAGCTTTTGGGGAGGATATTGGTTTTTAGTTGTAACGAGTCGGTTATATCCAGCGAAATATGGGCGAATTCGGGAGTGGGGTAAGGTTCTTTAAAATAATAGATGTACTCGTTTTCTACTTCCCCGCTTTGCCAGTACTCGAATTCTTTCGATAAAATAAGCTCCAGCATTTCTTCCGGGCTGTACCCCATCGCATACAGGCTCCCGATAATGGCACCTATCGAAGTGCCCGTTATATAGTCTATCGGAACGCCGTTTTCTTCCAGAGCCTTGATAACGCCGATGTGGGCGGCTCCTTTCGCTCCGCCGCCGCTTAAAACCAAGCCTACCCGTTGTGCGTATAAAGGATAAATGGAAAGAAGGGTGAAAAGCGTTAGGAAAAGTATTTTCTTCATGTGGGCTACAGATTAGATGCACCTTCAAAAATAAGGGTTATTTTCCGAACACCGGGTATGTGCCCGGTAAAAAAACGGATACGGCACAAAAAAACCGGACACCGGAACAATTCCGGTATCCGGTGGGTAAAAAGCGGAAAAACCGGTTTAATCAGTTTTTCCCTTCTTTACTTTTTTTCCAGAAATCGGCATATTCGTGCAGGATGCAGGCAATGCCGTGCCCGATGGCTTTGTAATCGTTTTCGTTCAGGTTGGCCAGCGAAGCCCGTATCGACCACTCGGGTCCGTCGAAGCCGCCGCCGTTAAGCAATACCAGCGAGGTTTGCTGAGCCAGCCGGAATACTACGTCTACCGGTTCGTAATTGGCTTTCAGGTATTCAACGAATTCGTCGCCGTAGAATTTCCTGGCCCAAACCAGCATGTCGATTTCACTGTAATAACCGGTGCGTAACGGGTCTTCTACGAGGGTGAATCCTGTATTGTCCCACAAGGCATGCAACCTTTCCTGAATAATCCGGTACATGTGTTTTTTGTATTTCCCTTCTTTGTCTAACAAGGCATAAGCGGCGAACAAGCTCATCTGTACTTGTTGCGGAAGGGATAAGCCGGCAGTATGGTTCAGGGCGACCTGGCGGCTGTCGGCTACCATACGGTCGATGAACTTCATTTTTTCCGGTTCGAGCGTAAGCGTGCCATACCGTTTGTTGAGGTCGGCTTTTTTGTCTTCCGGCAGCTCCGCTATCATCCGGTCGTAAATATTATCCTGGTCGAGCGCGATAACGGCCAGCCGCCAGCCGGTGGCGCCGAAATATTTGGAGAAAGAGTAAACGCACAAAGTATTCTGGGGCAATTCTACCAAAAGCGACCTGAATTCGGGCAGGAAGGTGGCGTATACGTCGTCGGTGATGATAATCAGGTCGGGATTGTCGTTACGCACGATGTCGCCTATCCGCCGGATTGTTTCCGGATTGATGGCATACGAAGGCGGATTGCTCGGATTTACTACGAAGGCCGCTTTGATGGATTTGTCTTTCAGCTTGTCTACATCTTCGTCGCGGTATTGCCAGGTATGGTATCCGTCCTTATCGAGCGTATCGGCGTGGATGTTGATTACCTCGAAGTCGTACCGGTCCAGTTCCGGAATTTCGATATAAGGAGTAAAAATCGGTACGAACAAAGCGATTTTGTCTCCTTTGTTCAACAAATAATTCTGTTGTAGCGAATCGAATATGTAGCACATGGCTGCCGTTCCGCCTTCGGTAGCGAACAAATCGAACTTCACGTCGGTAGGTTGGTGGGTAGAGTCCATTTCCTGGTGCAGGTAATCCTGTACGAATTCTTCCGTGTATTTCAATATACGGTCGGGTACGGGATATTGGTCGCCGATTACACCTTCTGCCCATTCGTGCGCCAGTCCGTCGGGGTCGGCATTCCGGTTATTAATCAGGTAATCGAATGCGTCGCGCAGCAGCTGGATGCCCGGTTCGCCGGGATTCTCTTCCAGGAATTGCCGGAAACGTTCGCCGCACCCTTCTTTTTCGGGAATGCCGGCAATATCGTCCGGTAAATCCATCACGCGTTTACATTCCTGCATACCGAATTTCCCGAGGGTAAAAAACGCTTCGCGTGGCAACGTACAAATCCAGTTGGGGTTGCCCCGGCCTGCATTCAGCATGGTTTCGGCTGCGCATTTAATCCGGTGCGTTTGCTCGGAGGCCAATTCTATCAGTTTATTTTTCAGTTCGAACGGACTGATTTTTTCCATCTTTTTTTCGTAGTTCCTCGCCAGAGGATCTTTTGTCGCTGTATCCATAATCGTTTTTTTGTTTATCGTTTTTATTTATATGCCGCTCGCCGCGGCCGGCATCCGTTTCGTTTGAACTCGTACCGGGAAGAAACGGATAAAAGAACGGGTATGAGCTGTATAACTGTTCTGCGAATTGTTTACGAAGTCAATAGAACGATTACCACGCCCCAGATAATCAGCAAGGTATTTCCTACGGCGTACGTAACGGTATAGCCCAGTGCGGGGGTTTGGCTCTCGACGGCATCTTCGATGGCGCCTAAGGCTGCCGTGGTAGTTCGTGCTCCGGCCGTACATCCCAAGGTAATCGCCGGATGGAATTTAAAGAAGTATTTTCCCATAATCACTCCCACCAGCAGCGGTATGGTCGTGGCGACGATACCAGCCAGGAACAAGCTCAATCCGGCTTCTTTCAATCCGCTGATAAAGCTCGGCCCGGAAGTAATTCCTACTACAGCGATAAACATGTTCAACCCTACGTTATTGAATACCCACAGCGCAGGCTCGGGAATATATCCGTAGGTAGGACGCATCGAGCGTAACCAGCCTAATACCAGGCCGCCGATTAACGCTCCGCCGCTGGTGCTGAAACTAAGCGGTACGCCGCCGATATGCAGCGTGAGCGTTCCTAAAATGGCGCCGATGAATATACCTAATCCTACAAATACCATATCGGTTTGGTTACTCGGACGGTCGGCATACCCTAACTTGCCGGCTGCTTCGTCTACGTCGCTTTTCAATCCTACCAGTTCGATACGGTCGCCCGGGTCGATAGCGGTTTTGGGCAGTACGGGAATCGCAATCCCGGCACGCCTGATACTCCGGATGCTTACTCCGTGCATAAACGTTTGTTGGCGGATATTGGCAACGGTTTTCCCGCAATAGGCTTTACAGTTTACGATAACCGGCAGTACTTCGGCCGGGAACTGGAGGAGTTCGGGGTCGTTCACTTCGTCGCCCAGCCAGTTTTCTTCCCCTATTACATACTCGCGGCGGCCGCTCAGTACTACTTCGTCGCCCTTATGCAGCTTTAGTTTCGGATTTACTTCTTTTATTTCCTGGTTTATCCGCACGCGCTCTACGAACAACCGGCGTCCCTTTTCCAGTAAATGTTTTTCGAATTCCTGTACCGTTTTCCCGTCTTCGCCGAACCAGTCGTCTGAGATGTTGTAAGCCCGGAAAGCTACCGGCCGCTCGGCCGACATAAAGCCGGGCTGGTCGCTTTCGTCGTTTCCCATTTTGGCTTCCAGTTCGCGGCTGGCCTTCTTTACATACTCCAGGCCGCCGAGCATCTTGGGCGCCAGTGAAGCCAGAATCCACGCCGAGCCTGCAGTACCGAAAATATACGTTACGGCGTATGCTACCGGAATGATATTCACCATAGATGTTTTGGTGGCAGCATCCATATTCTCCAGGCTGTTGATAGTGGTCGTGGATACGCCGATTACAGCCGAGATGGTTTGCGAGCCGGAAAGCAATCCGGCCGCCTCGCCTGCGTTGTATCCTAATATCACGGCGGCCAGCCAGGGAATTAGCAAGCAGAATACGCACATAATCGCCGCAAACAGCATTTGTGGAAGTCCGTCTTTTTTCAGCCCGCGGAAGAATTGCGGCCCTACGCTGTAGCCGATGGCAAAAAGGAATAAAAGAAAGAATACGCTTTTTAACGGTCCGGTAATCGGAATGTCTAATTGCCCTACGAGCACACCCACTAATAATACGCTGGTTACCGTACCTAATGTAAATTTACCTATCTTGAGCCTGCCTACCCAAAATCCTATCCCTAATGTGAGGAATATGGCAAGCTCAGGATAGGTCCTGAGAAGATTCGTAAACCATTCCATAGT
>JAJBTJ010000213.1 GCA_020860905.1 Parabacteroides sp.
AAGAGTATAAAAAGACAGATTTTGAAGAGGGGCTTAAAAGAAAATAAAATAAGGGAGAGCCGTAGGAAAATACTAAAGATATGATAAATCCGGGCCGGAAAACGTAAATAAACTATAGTGCGCTTTTCGGAAACGAACTAATATTAAAGGAGTTTTTATACCTTTGCCGCGAAAAAGAAAAACACGAGGATACTAATCACTTGAAAGATATGAAAAGATACAACTTAATCAACAACGTGTCGGGTTGGCTGGTCTTTGCCGTCGCCTCGACCGTATATTTGTTGACAATCGAGCCCACCGCCAGCTTTTGGGATTGCGGCGAGTTCATTTCTTCCGCTTACAAACTGGAAGTAGGACACCCCCCGGGCGCTCCCTTTTTCATGCTGATGGGGAATTTGTTCACCCAACTGGCGGCCGATACTTCGAAGGTAGCCATGATGGTGAATTCCATGTCGGCTTTGTTCAGCGGACTCACGATTCTGTTCCTGTTCTGGAGCATTACGCACCTGATGCGGAAAGTGCTCGTAACGGACGAGATGGCTGCACGCGGCATTATCCCGACGGGTACGCTGATTACCATTATGGGCGCCGGACTGGTGGGAGCGCTGGCTTATACCTTTTCCGACACGTTCTGGTTCTCGGCGGTGGAAGGGGAAGTATACGCCTCGTCGTCGCTGTTCACGGCCTTGGTTTTCTGGCTCATCCTGAAATGGGAAGATGTAGCCGACCAGCCGCATTCCGACCGGTGGATTATCCTCATCGCTTACCTGATGGGGCTGTCGATCGGCGTGCATTTGCTCAACTTGCTTTGTATCCCGGCCATCGCGTTGGTATATTACTATAAGAAATTCCCGAATCCTACGATGAAAGGAACGCTCGTGGCGTTGCTGATTTCGTGCGCCATCGTCGGATTGATGATGTACGGCGTGGTTCAGGGACTCGTGGAAGTATGCGGATGGTTCGAGTTACTTTTCGTAAATAAATTCGGCATGCCGTACAACTCGGGCGTATTCGCTTACGTAATTCTCTTGCTGGGCGTTTTGAGCTGGGCCATTTACGAAACCATGCGCCCGCAGGTACATCCCGTACGAACGAAAATCGCGTTTATACTCTCCGTGGTATTGCTGGGCATTCCGTTTATCGGAAGCGGGTACCTGTTCGGTATTCTGTTTATCATCGCTTTATCGTTGGTATTGTTCCTGGTTAAGCGTATTTCCATGAGAGCATTGAATACGACGCTGATTTCGCTGTTGGTTATCGTGGTGGGATATTCGTCGTACGCGTTGATATTAATCCGCTCGACAGCCGAAACGCCGATGGACCAGAACTCGCCGAAAGATATTTTTACGTTGCGTACCTACCTGGCCCGCGAACAATACGGCAAAACGCCTCTGTTGTACGGCCCTACCTATGTATCGGACGTAAAACGCGAGAATAAAGGCGGTTCGTGTGCCGTAGTGACCAAAAAAGGCGCTCCGGTATGGAGCCGCATCGTGAAAAAGGATAAAAGCGAAAAAGACCGTTATTACGTTTCGAACTACGACACGGAATACGAGTACGTAGACGAACTGAATATGTTGTTTCCCCGTATGTATAGCAGCGCTTCCAACCACGTGGACGCGTACAAGGAATGGGCGAACATCAAAGGATATCCGGTTACCTTCAAGCGCTGCGGGGAAGATGTAACGGTAATGCAGCCTACCTTCCTCGATAACCTCGTGTTCTTCGTACGATACCAACTGAATTTTATGTACTGGCGGTACTTTATGTGGAATTTCTCCGGACGCCAGAACGACATCCAGGGGCACGGGGAGGTGAACCACGGAAACTGGATTACCGGTATCAAGTTTATCGACCGCTTTTTAGTAGGGCCGCAAGACGATATGCCCGACGATATCGCCCAAAATAAAGGACACAATGTATATTACATGCTGCCTTTGATATTAGGCTTGATAGGCATTTTCTTCCAGGCCGTATCCGGCAAGCGGGGTATCCAGACGTTCTGGGTAACGTTTTTCCTGTTCTTTATGACGGGTATCGCCATCGTGCTTTACCTTAACCAGACGCCTTACCAGCCGCGCGAGCGGGATTATGCGTACGCCGGTTCGTTTTATGCGTTCTGTATCTGGATAGGCTTCGGCGTTGCAGGGATTGCCCGGCTGTTACAAAACGCAGGCAAGCTGTCGCCGGTAGCAGCCGGCTCGGTAGCGACCGGGCTGTGCCTGCTGGTTCCCATCCAGATGGGCGCGCAAAACTGGGACGACCACGACCGTTCGGGACGGTATGTGTGCCGCGACTTCGGGGCGAACTACCTCGAGTCGTGCGAGCCGAACGCCGTAATCTTCACGAACGGCGACAACGATACCTTCCCGCTGTGGTACGCCCAGGAGGTAGAGGGTATCCGTACCGACATCCGGGTGTGCAACACCAGTTACCTGCAAACCTCGTGGTACATCGACCAGATGAAGCGGCAGGCGTACGAATCGGACCCGCTTCCCATCTCGTGGAATACGCCGGATTATGTGCAGGGAACGCGCGACTTCGCGTACATTTTCCCATTGACCGACAAACCTGTCGACTTGGGTACGGCGTTGAACTTCGTGCGCTCGAACGATGAGAAATATAAAACCATTCCGGGCATTGCGCAGAAGCTGGATTATATTCCCTCGCAAAAGCTCGTTTACCAGGTGGATTCGGCTGCAGCGTTGGCCGCCGGCGTAGTATCTCCGGAAAATGACTCGCTGTTGCTGAAAGAGATGGTAATCGACCTCACCGGCAAGGATGCGCTGGGTAAACAGGAATTGATTATCCTCGATATGCTCCAGACCAACAACTGGAAGCGCCCGTTGTATTATGCTATCACCGTAAGCGAAGACCAGCACGTGAAACTGGATAACTACTTCCAGCAAACCGGCATGGCTTACCAAATCGTTCCGCTCGATGCCGCAGGTACGAGCCAGGCGGTAAATACGGAGAAGATGTTCGACAATGTAATGAACAAGTTCAAATGGGGAGGCGTAAACACGCCGGGTATCTATCTCGACGAGAATACGATGCGGATGTGTAAAAGCTTCCGCTTAGGATTGTTCAACCGGCTGGTAGGCGCCTTAATCGGCGAAGGACAAACCGACCGGGCGCTCCAGGTGCTCGACCGGGCAATGGAAGTGCTTCCGCCCGAAACGGTTCCGCTGGATTACAGCGCCCTTTCGTTCGGCGACTATTATTATGCGCTGCAACAACCGGAAAAAGCGGAAGCGATACTGAACGGCATCGTCGACAGCTCGCTGCGGAACCTGAATTGGTACTTCCGCCTCAACCCGAACCAGTTCGTATCGGTGTTGACGGATGTGCGCCAGGATTTAGCTACCGTACAAGAAGCCTTGCGCATCGCCAACGAGTACAATCCCGAATTCGCCAAGAAATACCAGGAGGAATTCGATAACTACCGGATGGCTTACATGAGCGTGATAGGTGCCGGACAGCACAAAGGATAACAATGTTTATAGAACAGCCTCCCTGGCTCTACCGGTTGTTGTTTCCGGGAGCCTGCTGGAAAATGCCCGCCGAAGAAAAGTGCGTGTATCTCACGTTCGACGACGGCCCCATTCCGGAAATGACGCCATGGGTACTCGACGTATTAGACAACTACGGGATAAAGGCCACCTTTTTCTGTGTTGGCGACAACGTGCGGAAACATCCCGACATTTTCCGCATGATACAGGAGCGCGGTCACCGGGTGGGAAACCATACGTTCAACCACCTCCAGGGAATACGCTGCCGTACCCGGAACTATGTAGCCAATACGGAAAAAGCCGATGGCTACATCGGTAGCGGTCTGTTCAGGCCGCCGCACGGGCACATGCGTATCCACCAGGTATTGCGGTTGCGGAAAAAGTACAAAATCATTATGTGGGACGTCGTTACACGCGACTACAGCCCGCACATGACGGCCAACGGCGTACTCAACGTAGTGAAGAAGTATACCCGCAACGGCTCGATTATCGTCTTCCACGACTCGCTCAAGGCAGCGCCCCGTACGCGAGAAGCATTGCCCCGCGCGCTCGATTGGCTTATCGCGGAAGGATACCGGTTCTGCTTATTCGACTTCAATCCGGACTGAATGGATATACAACGGGCTTCATCCCTGATTAAAGAAGAAGCCTCCCGGCTCGGCTTCGATGCCTGCGGAATCGCGAAAGCGGTTCCCGCAAGCACCGAGGCTTTGTTTTTCGACCGCTGGCTGGCCGCCGGAGCTCATGCCGGCATGAAATATATGGAGAACCACCGAGCCCTCCGCCTCGACCCGGCCGGATTGGTGGAAGGAGCGCAATCGGTTATCAGTGTCGCGTTGAATTACTATCCCCGGGTTAAACAGGCGCCCGATGCCCCGCGCATCGCCTATTATGCCTACGGGCAGGATTACCACGACGTACTAAAGGAAAAATTGCGACGCTTACTGGCTTACATCCGCGGTATTTTTGCGGAGGCGCCAGACACGTTGCCGTTCGAAGCCCGCGTATTCACCGACTCGGCGCCGCTGCTGGAACGGTACTGGGCATGGAAAGCCGGATTAGGCTGGATCGGGAAGAACACCTGCCTGATTATTCCCGGACGGGGCTCTTTCTTTTTTCTCGGTGAAATCGTACTGAACCGGGCATTAGCTTACGACTCGCCGGTGAAAGACCGGTGCGGCACATGTACGCGTTGCCTGGAGGCTTGCCCTGCCGGCGCTTTGGAAACGGCCCGTTTTCTGAATTCATCCCGTTGCCTTTCGTACCTCACCATCGAGAACCGGGGCGAAATCCCGGAAAAGCAGGCCGGCCGGTTAGGCAACCGGATATACGGATGCGATACGTGCCAGGAGGTGTGTCCGTGGAACCGTTTCGCCCGTCCTGCTGCGGAAGCGGCTTTCCGGCCGAAACCGGAGTTGCTGGCACTGAATAAAGAACAACTTTCGGCGTTTTCACCGGAAGAATATGCCCGGCTCTTCCGCGGCTCGGCCGTGAAACGGGCTAAATACGAAGGGCTGATGCGGAATATCCGGTGCCTGATACGGAACGAAGCGGAGAAGAAGAATACAGAGACGCGGGAACACAGCGGATAAGCGGAAATCGGAATGTTTCTTATCCGGACCGAACCGGAGATTGTCCGCATCTGTCCGGCACGAAAGAAAAGACGAAAATCGGCTATCGCACACAGTTGACAAACAGCATAAAATGAAAAGAATACAAAGTTGGATAATAATAGCGTGGCTGCTTTTGCTCGGACCCGCGCTGTATGCCGGCGAGCTCGATAAGGCGTTGCTCCGGCTACCCGGGCTTACCCGGCTCGACACGCTGGCGCCCGGCGAGTTTAAAGAGAAATACGTTTGTTTTGTCAGGCAACCACTCGACCACCGGCATCCGGAAAAGGGCTCCTTCAACCAGCGGGTGGTAGTGTGCCATGCCGGGTTCGACCGGCCCACCGTGTTCGTTACCGAAGGATACGGAGGCGCATACGCCTTGAATCCGCGCTACCGGGAAGAACTGTCGCGCCTGTTTGACACCAATGTGGTAGTAGCGGAACATCGCTACTTCCTCGAATCGGCTCCCGCCCCGGCCGATTGGCAATACCTGACGGCCGAAAACTCGGCGGGCGACCTGCACTGTATTTACGAAGCGCTCCATCCTGTTTATCCGGGCAAATGGATAAGCACGGGTATCAGCAAGGGCGGACAAACCACCTTGATTTACCGTACATATTATCCCGACGACATGACGCTTTCGGTGGCGTATGTGGCTCCGCTGTGCCGGGCGGCTGCTGACGGACGCCATGAGCTTTTCTTTCGCCGGATAGGAACGCCCGGCGTACGGAAAAAAGTGCATGCCTTCCAGTTAGGATTGTTGAAACAGCGCGAAGCACTGATGCCGCTTTTCGAAGCCTATTGCCGGGAAAGGAACTTAGCTTTCCGTATTCCGTTGCCGGAGGTTTACGATTATTGCGTACTGGAGTATGCTTTCGCTTTCTGGCAGTGGGGTACGCCGGCAGATGCGATTCCGGGGAAGAAAGCGTCGCTCCGCGACCGGTTCGACCATTTCACCGCCGTTAGCGACCCGGCTTACTTCGCCCTGGAACAGCCTAACTTGCCGTTTTTTATCCAGGCGGCACACGAACTGGGATACTACGGCTACGACACAGCTCCGTTCGCCGGTTACCTGTCGATAACAGACTGCCGGGATTATTTGCAGCGTCTTTTCCTTCCGGAAGGGCTCGTGGTTCCTTTCAAGCCGGATTTACACGATCGAATCGTGCATTTCCTGGAAGAAAACGACCCGAAGCTGATTTGTATTTACGGCGGCAACGACCCTTGGACGGCAGCCGCTATCCCGGATATGCCGCACAAGCGCAACCGGCTGATATTGGTACAGCCGGGCGGAAGCCACCTCGCCCGCATCGGCACGTTACCCGGAAAACTAAAGGAAAAAGCCGTGGAGCGCATCACGGAGTGGCTGAATGAATAACGGCCGGCCGTTTCCGTTTACACAACTCCTTTCCGGATAGTATACAAGCATCCGGAAAGGGCACTCTGTTTTCCGGTTGTTACCGGCGCTTCCCTGCAAAATATATGCACGGCGCTTTTCTCCCGTTCGGTACTTTTGCTTACTTTTGACTGCAAATTACTAAACACTATATCTGTTATGAAGAAAGTACTGGTTACGTACGATATGTTCCGCGAAGGGTTTAAGGAACTGGAAGGGAAATACGACGTGGTATTTCCCGAAGGACGCGATTTTACGTACGAAGAAGTGTGGAAAATGATACCTGAATTCGATGTACTCTGCTCGATGTTCGATTTTCCGGTGAACAAAGAGTTGCTCGACCGCGCCGAAAAGCTGGAATTGGTATCGAACTACGCCGTAGGGTACAACAACATCGACGTAGCGTATGCGCTGCAAAAAGGGGTTACCGTAACGAACACGCCGAACCCCGTAACCGACCCTACCGCCGACATCGCCTTGGCGCTGATGCTCGATACCGCTCGCCGGGTTACCGAATGCGACCGGAAGTTGCGCACGCTGGGCAACCGGATGAAAATAGGGGTACTCGAAAACCTCGGACTCCCGCTCACCGGAAAGACGTTGGGTATTATCGGGATGGGACGTATCGGCAAGGCGCTGTGTAAGCGGGCGCGTGCCTGCGGCATGGAGGTGATTTATCACAACCGGCGGCAGCTTTGCATCGAGGAAGAAACCAAATGGAACGTTACCTATGTATCGATGGACGAGTTGCTGGTTCAATCGGATTTCGTTTCGCTCAATGCGCCTTATACACCCGAAACCCACCATTTAATCGGTGAAAACGAGTTGAAACGGATGAAAAAGACGGCTATTTTAATCAATACCGCCCGCGGGCCGCTTATTGACGAGCATGCGTTGATACAGGCACTGAAAGAGGGTGTTATTTACGGAGCCGGCCTCGATATGTTCGAGTTCGACAACCGGCCGTTGCCGGGCCTCCTGGAACTCGACAACGTGGTACTCACCCCGCATATCGGCACACAAACGCTGGAAACGCGTATCGAGATGGCCGAGACGGTATGCCGAAACGTAATCGGATTTTACGAAAATACGTATCCCGTATATAAAGTGCTTCATCCATGACGGCAGCGTTTATTCTCGACGAGCTCCGCTCGGTAGCGAGCCCGGAGAAAGCGGCGGTTTTGCAGCGTTTCTTTAAAACCGGGAAGGGGCAATATGCCGAAGGCGACGTATTCCTGGGCATCCCGAATCCGCTTACCCGTAACGTAGCGAAAGCCAACCGCCCGACTCCGCTCGCCGAATTGCAGAAGTTATTGGACTGCCCGTACCACGAGGCACGGTTGGCGGCACTGGTAATCATGATGGAGCAATACAAGAAGGGTTCCGCTACGGAGCGGCAGGCGTTGTTCGATATGTACCTGCGCAATACGCCGCGCATCAACAACTGGGACTTGGTAGACGTGACTTGTCCGCATATCGTAGGACGGCATTTGACAGATAAAGACCGTTCGGTGTTGTACAAACTGGCGCAAAGCCCGTTGTTGTGGGACCAACGTATCGCGATTGTTTCCACCGTAGCTTTTATCCGCCTGCATGAATACGACGATACGTTCGCTTTGTCGGAAATGCTGCTGAACCATAAGCATGACTTGATGCATAAGGCGGTGGGCTGGATGTTACGCGAGGTGGGAAAACGGAACAAGGAAACATTGGTGGGGTTCCTGGAACGGAATGCCACGCGAATGCCGCGCACAGCGTTACGGTACGCCATCGAACACTTTTCGCCGGAAGAAAGGAAACATTTTATGGAAAAGAAAAAATAAAAATCACGCTTACTCGACGGGGTAAAAGTAAATCAGGCGCCCGTACCGGACCAAATCGAGTTGAGTACGGGTAACTACTTTTTGAAAAGCCCCGGGCAGAGCAGCGGAACAGGTTTGCGGATACCCTCCGGCCCAGTTCCCGTACTGGCTGTAAAACGGCCTGTGCCAGGTAAACGAATCTTAAAAGTACGCTTCCGTTTTCCTTGCTATCTTTATTATACGTATCTTTATACCTCTTTAAAAAGACAGGAAAATGATGCAACCCTTTATCCATTTACATGTCCATACGCAATATTCGCTGCTCGACGGGCAAGCGTCGATCGACGCCTTAGTCGACAAAGCGCAGGCCGACGGAATGAAAGCCATCGCCGTGACCGACCACGGCAATATGTTCGGTATCAAAGAGTTTTTCAACAAAGTAACCAAAAAGAACAGCAAATACACCGGCACCATCGCCGACTGCGAAAAAGAGCTCAACCAACTGGCCGACAAGTCGAATCCCACCGAAGAAGAAACGGAACGGATGAAAAAACTGTCGGAAAAGATACACGACTGCAAATCGAACCTCTTCAAGCCTATCATCGGGTGCGAATGTTATTGCGCCCGTACGAAGTTGAGCGACAAAGAAGGGAAGGAACACCTGAGCGGATGGCACCTTATCGTGCTCGCCAAGAACTTGCGCGGCTATAAGAACCTTATCAAGATGGTATCCGTTTCGTGGACGGAGGGCTTTTACGGGCGTCCGCGTATCGACAAAACACTGCTGGAAAAATACCACGAAGACTTGATTATATGCTCGGCCTGTTTAGGGGGCGAAGTGCCGCAGATGATTATGAAGGGACAAATCGAAAAGGCGGAAGAATCGATTTTGTGGTTCAAAAACCTGTTCGGCGACGACTATTACCTGGAGTTGATGCGGCACGAAACGCATAATCCGAAAGCGGATTGCACGACTTATCCCAAGCAGGAAGAGGTAAACAAGGTGCTTATTCAACTGGCGCACAAGCACCATATCAAGCTGATTGCCACGAACGACGTGCATTTCGTAAACGAAGAAGACGCCGAAGCGCACGACCGGCTGATTTGCCTCAGTACCGGCAAAGACCTCGACGACCCGAACCGGATGCGGTATACCAAGCAGGAGTGGATGAAAACCACGGCCGAAATGAACGCCATTTTCGCCGATGTGCCCGAAGCGTTGAGCAATACGCTCGAGATTGCCGACAAAGTGGAGTTCTACTCCATCGACCATGCCCCATTAATGCCCGACTTTCCACTACCCGAAGGATTCAACAACGACGATGAATACCTGCGCTACCTTACATACGAGGGGGCGAAGAAAAAATATGGCGAAAACCTGACAGACGAAGTAAAGGAACGGCTCGATTTCGAGTTGGGCGTTATCCAGGGCATGGGTTTCCCGGGATACTTCCTGATTGTGCAGGACTTTATTGCCGCTGCCCGGCAATTGGGTGTATCGGTAGGCCCGGGACGTGGCTCGGCTGCCGGTTCGGCTGTGGCCTATTGCCTGAACATCACCGACATCGACCCGATACAGTACGACTTGCTGTTCGAACGGTTCCTGAACCCCGACCGTATCTCGCTGCCCGATATCGATACCGACTTCGACGACGACGGACGGGGGGAAGTACTCCGCTGGGTAACCGATAAATACGGCAAGGAACGGGTGGCGCACATCATCACATACGGTACAATGGCCACCAAATCGGCTATCAAAGACGTAGCGCGGGTACAAAAAGTACCGCTTACCGAGTCGAACCGGCTGGCTAAGCTGGTACCCGACAAAATTCCCGACCTGAAGAAGTTCAAGCTCAAAGACGCCATCGAATACGTGCCCGAACTGAAAGCGGCGGCTACCGGGGGCGACCCGCTGGTGCGCGACACGCTGAAGTACGCCCAGATGTTGGAAGGGAACGTGCGGAACACCGGCGTGCATGCCTGCGGGGTAATTATCGGTAAATACGACATTTCGGACGTAGTGCCGGTAAGTACGGCCAAAGACAAGGATACCGGCGAGGAAATGCTGGTTACCCAGTACGAAGGCTCGGTAATCGAAGACACGGGCTTGATTAAGATGGACTTCCTGGGGCTGAAAACGCTTTCCATCATCAAGGAGGCGGTGGAGAATATCAAGCAAACTACGGGCGAACCGTTAGACATCGACCACGTAAGCTTGGAAGACGCGAAAACGTTCGAGTTGTATTGCGCCGGTAAAACCACCGGTACGTTCCAGTTCGAGTCGGCCGGGATGCAGAAGTACCTCAAGGAGTTGCATCCCACCAAGTTCGAAGACCTGATTGCGATGAATGCGCTGTACCGGCCGGGGCCGATGGATTATATCCCGTCGTTTATCGCCCGGAAGAACGGACAGGAAGAAATCAAATACGATATTCCGGTAATGGAGCGGTACCTGAAAGATACGTACGGCATTACGGTATACCAGGAACAGGTCATGCTTCTGTCGCGCTTGCTGGCCAACTTTACGCGGGGCGAAAGCGATGCGTTGCGGAAGGCGATGGGAAAGAAGCTTATCGAGAAAATGAACCACCTGAAAGCGAAATTCCTCGACGGCGGCAAGGCAAACGGCTATTCGGAAACGGTACTGAACAAAATCTGGAGCGACTGGGAGAAGTTCGCTTCGTATGCTTTTAACAAGAGCCATGCCACGTGTTACTCGTGGGTGGCCTACCAAACAGCTTACCTCAAGGCGAATTATCCGTCGGAATATATGGCGGCGGTGCTGAGCCGGAACATTTCGGATATTACCACCATCACCAAGTTTATGGACGAGTGCAAGGCGATGGGTATCGAGGTATTAGGGCCGGATGTAAACGAATCGAGCCTGAAGTTCAGCGTAAACAAGAAAGGGAATATCCGTTTCGGGCTGGGTGCGGTGAAAGGGGTAGGCGAATCGGCTGTGCTGAACATCATGGAGGAGCGGCAAAAGAACGGCCCGTTTACCGACATTTTCAACTTTGTGGAGCGGGTGAACCTGACATCGTGTAACAAGAAAAACATCGAATCGCTGGCACTTGCCGGAGCGTTCGACAATTTCCCCGAGATACGGCGCGAGCAGTTTTTCGCCGAAAACTCGAAGGGGGAAGTGTTTCTCGAAACGCTGGTGCGTTACGGCAACCGGTTCCAGATGGATAAGAGCATGGCCACTAATTCGCTTTTCGGCGATGCCGGTCTGGTAGAGATTACGCATCCGGAAATTCCTGCGTGCGAAAAATGGAGCGACCTGGAGCGGCTGAACAAAGAACGGGATTTGGTAGGGATTTATCTTTCGGCGCACCCGCTCGACGAGTACCGGATTATCCTTACTTACGTGTGTAATACAGGCATGGCCGAACTGGCCGACCGCGATGCGCTACGCGGACGCGAAATGTTGTTGGGCGGAATCGTAACGAATTTCCGGGAGGGGATGACGAAAACAGGAAAACCGTTCGGTATCCTGAAGGTGGAGGATTTTACGGGAAGCGGTGAAATCGCCCTTTTCGGAAACGATTACATCGAATATTCGAAATACGGAAAGCCGGGATTGTACTTGCTGATTTCGGCTACTATACAGCCGCGCAAATGGAACGAGAACGAGCTCGACTTTAAAATCGGTACGGTAAAGTTGCTTCCTGACGTAAAGGATTCGCTGGTGGAGAAAATCACCATCACCTTGTCGGTGCACGACCTCGACGAACCTACCATCAGCGATTTGTCGGCGTTTATCAAGAGTAATCCGGGGCAAAGCTTGCTGTATTTCCGCATTGTGGACGGCGAGCACAACGTAACGTTGAAAATGTTCTCGCAGAGCAAGCGTTTGTCGGTAACGAGCGCTTTAATCGATTACTTGCGGGAACACGATTCGCTCGATTTCAAAATAAATGAATAGCCTTTATTTGTTTGGTAAGAGAGGATTTACTACTTTTGGCTTCTCGAAAAAGAAGGTAACACATAACACTCAATAATTATGGCACTACAAATTACAGATGCAAATTTTGAAGAGCTCGTGAACTCCGGTAAACCGATGGTGGTGGATTTCTGGGCTGAATGGTGCGGGCCATGCCGGATGGTGGCTCCCATTATCGATGAACTGGCAACCGAGTACGAAGGTAAGGTTACAATCGGTAAAATGGATGTAGACAGTAACGATGAAGTGGTAGGGCAGTTCGGTATCCGTAACATCCCGACGGTTCTCTTCTTTAAAGACGGCAATATGGTAGATAAGGTGGTAGGTGCCGTTCCGAAAGATACTTTCGTAAAGAAAATCGAAGCGTTGTTGTAACGGCGTTTCCCGATAATAAAGATGAAAAAGCAACCGGTTCGTTAGGAACCGGTTGCTTTTTTTATGGGGAGTGCCTAAGTATATGAGAAAAATTTCTTTTTTGTTGAGAAATAGTGCAAAGTTCTGCTTTGATTATGCCGAGGTGCAGCCTGTTTTCTCTTTTTAAGAGAAAAAACAGTCTTCGCTCGCCGCGGGGCGTCTGTCCACGGTGCCTAAATTTCTTTTTTGTTTAAAAACAGAAGGATAGCTCTTCTTCGGGAAGCCGGGAACGACCGTTACCACGGTGGGTTTTCATTTCTTTCTCTTGAAAGAAAGAAACGAAACAAAGAAAGTTCAAGGGCTAACGCTCTCTCACTAAAAATGGCATTCCGCTCACTGAAAGCCCCGAACTCGCTCCTTTCAGGAGCTCAAACAGCGTGGCTTTCCGGGCGTTCGCTCCGTACCATTTTCTTAACGTTCGCTCACTCATATCTTTGT
>JAJBTJ010000281.1 GCA_020860905.1 Parabacteroides sp.
GTGTATTATGGGTATAATTTGGTATATTCTTATCGGAATTGTAGCCGGTTTCATTGCAGGGAAACTGATGCGTGGAGGCGGTTTTGGCATTATTGTCAATTTGATTGTCGGCATTATCGGCGGTGTGTTAGGCGGATGGGTATTCGGATTGTTAGGATTCCATACCACAAGTATTTTAGGAAGTTTGGTTACTTCTGTCATCGGTGCCGTTCTCTTTTTGTGGATACTATCGTTTTTCCAGCGACCCAGAGTCGATGCCTGACGTAGCGGGGATTCTTTAACGGAAAAACCGGATAGACAGAAAAACGAATATAAAAATACGGAAACAGAGCTTTCGGAACGGATAATCCGAAACGCTGTGTTTCCGTATTTTTGTGCCTTTCTCGAAAGGGAACCCGTCACCTTGGCAAGAGGTTAAACCGGTTCGCTTTTATTCCCACTCGATGGTAGCGGGCGGCTTCGAGCTGATGTCGTACACTACGCGGTTTACGCCGCGTACTTTGTTAATGATTTCGTTCGATACTTTCGCCAGGAACTCGTAGGGGAGGGGAGCCCAGTCGGCTGTCATGGCATCGGTCGAAGTTACGGCGCGCAGAGCTACTGTATTTTCGTATGTACGCTCGTCGCCCATAACGCCTACCGAGCGTACGGGGAGCAGAATCGTTCCGGCCTGCCATACCTTATCGTACAACTCCCATTCGCGCAGGAGGGAGATGTAAATATCGTCGGCATTTTGGAGTATCTGTACTTTTTCGGGTGTAATATCGCCTAAGATACGAATACCTAAGCCCGGTCCCGGGAACGGGTGCCGCTTGATAAGGTGCGGCTGCATGCCTAACTCGATGCCTACCCGGCGTACCTCGTCTTTAAAAAGCAACCGGAGCGGTTCAACCAGCTTCAGGTGCATTTTTTCGGGCAGTCCGCCGACATTGTGGTGCGACTTGATAACCGTACCGGTGATGGAAAGCGATTCGATTACATCCGGGTAGATGGTACCTTGCGCCAACCATTTGATATCTTTCAGCTTCCGGGCTTCTTCGTCGAACACGTCGATGAATCCTTTCCCGATAATTTTACGCTTTTTCTCCGGCTCGGTTACTCCGGCCAGTTCTTTATAGAATTTTTCTTTGGCATTGATGCCGAGAACGTTCAATCCCAAGTGCTCGTAATCCCGTAATACGTTTTCGAATTCGTTTTTCCGCAACAAGCCGTGGTCTACGAAAATACATGTCAGGTTTTTTCCGATCGCCTTGTTGAGCAAAACGGCCGTAACCGATGAATCCACCCCGCCCGACAGCGCTAAGATTACTTTATCGTCGCCTAATTGCTCTTTTAACTCCTCTACCGTCGATTCGATAAACGAGGCCGGCGTCCAGTCTTTGGCGCACCCGCAGATGGTGAGGAAATTATCCAACAATTTGGTGCCGTCGGTAGTATGGAATACTTCCGGATGGAACTGTACACCCCAAGTGTGTTCGCCCTCGATACGATAAGCGGCAGCTTCCACATCGCCGGTGCTGGCGATAATCCCGAACGAAGGCGGCAGCACGGTAATCGTATCGCCGTGCGACATCCATACCTGCGAGCCCGGTTCTATTCCTTTTAGCAACGGGTCGTCGTTTTTTACCGTAGTCAGGTTCGCCCTTCCGTATTCGCGCGAATCGGCCGATTCTACTTTTCCGTTCGATGTAAAGGCCAGGAACTGGGCGCCGTAGCAAATTCCCAGTACCGGAAACTTACCCCGGATGCCGGACAAATCCGTTTTGAAAGCATGGGTGTCGTTTACAGAGTAAGGGCTTCCGGACAGAATCACTCCTTTAACCCCGGTGGTATCGCTCGGGAACTTGTTATAAGGAAGGATTTCGCAATACATATTCAACTCTCTGACCCGGCGGCCGATGAGTTGGGTAGTTTGCGAACCGAAATCAAGAATAATAATTTTCTCGTGCATGCAATATAACGTTTAATTGTAGTGTCGCAAAGGTAGTAATAAAATTAGAAACGACCGTTGTTTTGAAAAAAGACGTCGTAATCTGCCCTGTATTTCGTAGGATGGAAAATAAAAAAAGCCGGACACAAAGCAAGAGCCGCGCCGTATAATCGGATTCGATATTCCGTGCCGCCTTGTCTTTGTGTCCGGTACTTTTTATTATCGTTTTTTGCGTAGCCTGGTTCAGGCTTCGATATAATGATAATAATTATCGAAGAACCGCCGGAACCAACCCGTTTTCATCAACCCTTTCTCGAAAATCAGGATACCTACGAGGGCACATAAAATTCCCAGCGACACGTCGATAATATAATGGTGCGAAGTATATACCGCCGTCCACCAGATGCCGAGCATAATGGTAGCGAACAGGATAATTACCCAGGTCCGGCACTTTTTTATTAAGGCGTACACCAGGGCCACTACCATATAAGCTGCGTGCAACGACGGAACAGCCGCAAATACGTTGGCGTTCTGGCCGTAAATGGATTGGAATATCGACAGCCCCGTCAACTCGTCGAAACGGGCCAAGCCGGCCGTATTGCCCGGTGTATTCAGCACGACGTCGAATCCGTAGTTGATGGCATACCATGGGGGAGCTGCCGGATGAATGTAATATCCGGCGAATCCGATGAGGTTTACGAACAGGAATACCATCGAATAGCGCAGGTACAGCCGGCGGTCTTTCACCAAATAAAGCCAGATTCCGAAAGCAATCGGCACCGGCACCCAGCACAGGTAAAACAAGCCGGCCAGGAAATCGGCCGTCTGCCAATGGTGCAGGGCGAAATACTCGCTCGGAATCAGTACGGCTCCGTTTTCACGGATACCGAACCATGATTTCTCGAGGTTGTACAATCCCTCTACGTCGATGGGGTTGACCTGGTAATTGGGATATACCCGCATCCAGTCGTACGAAATGCCGAACAGGATAAACGGTAAAAGCGCCACCGCCAGTTTCCGGGTGGCGCGGCTGGCAAAGAACAAGATAAGGAAAAGGCCCGACATGAAAACATGCTCCGGCCGGAGCCCTACGCAAACCGCCGTAAGCACGATAAAAATCGCCGTAATGCCCAGTACCGTAACCGTTTCTTTCTTTGAAGGAAATGTAGTATTATTTATCATCCGGAAGGTCTTTACGGTTCAACAGTTTCCGGCAGTGGTTCAGCCGGCCGAAGGCGGTGATGTTTGAAAAAACGGCTACGAAAAGCAACGGAACTACAAAAATCAGAATCGGCTCGAACGGCTTGTTGCCGCTCATCAACGGCGCGAATATCCCGCAGCACAATGCTCCCAGGCCTGTAAGCACCACCCGTTCCGGCCGTTGCATCAATCCCGATTTGCACTCCAGCCCCAACCCTTCGGCCCGGGCCCGTACGTAACTCACCATCAACGAGCCGATAAGCGCGATAAAAGCGATAATCGAGCTTTTTACATAACCTTGTACAATCAGGTAGAAACAGATACCGAAAAATACGGTCAGTTCGCTGTACCGGTCGAGTACCGAGTCGTAAAGCGCCCCGAAGGTAGAGCTCATATGTCCGATGCGGGCTACCTGCCCGTCCATCATATCGAACAATCCGGCGAAAAGAATAACGCCCCCGGCCCAGCCGATGTATGAAAAATTGCCTTGTTCGCCCTGCATTCCGCCGTACAGCAAGATACACGCAGCGGCGATATTGAGCACCAGGCCCGTTGTGGTAATAAAATTAGGCGTAATCCCTATTTTTATCATTCCCCGAACCAATGGGTTGATGATTTTGTAAATCAACTGTTGCGCTCCGTCTCTTAGCTTCTTGAATTTCATCTCTTTCTTTATTGTGTTTTAAATTTGATTTTTCTTTTTGAAGAAAAGCCGTATATTGTGGTTCCGGTAAACGAATATCCGTTGCATATTGTAGTTCCATAAGAAACCCACCAACAGCGAAACCACCACTTTGGAAAAAAGGAAATAGTCGCCGAAGTAGTGGCTCAGCGTATCTCTTACCCACGAATTTTACCCAATGCCTCCGTCATCAGATACGTTCCCCACGTATTCAGCAGGATGCTGCCTATCCATACGAGGATATATTTCAGTGTAATATATAGCTTGTTGCATTCGGTCGATTTGAATGTCCATTTGTAGTTAACGATACAATTTACGATTCCGCCGCACACCGACCCGATAAATGTGGCGTATACATAATAAAGAGCTGTGAATTTAGCCAGCAGAATGGTGACCAGGAAATCGGTAACGCTGGCTATCTGTGAAGAAAACTGCGCCCGGATGAACATGAATATTCCACCTCCGTCGGAAAATCGCCTGGCAGTTTTCTTTATCCAATTCAACATCTTGCTGCGGCTAACAAAATAAAACTGTAAATACCGGCCAGGATATCGTCCATCATCACCCCGACGCCTCCTTTAAAATTTTCCATTTTCCGGATACCTAGCGGTTTGAAAATATCGAACAGCCGGAATAAGATAAATGCCGCCGCCGCATACCACCAGTTGTGCGCGGGCGCCGCCAGCAAGGCAATCCATACTCCCACCATTTCGTCGACTACGATGCGCGAAGGGTCTTTTCCCCAAATCGGTTCCAGTGCGTTTGCCGACCGGATTCCCAATCCGGTAAACACGATGATGAGTAAACCAGTTACCGGCAACAGCAGGGTAGGGGGAAGAAGATACGACAGCAGGAACCAGAGCGCAGTAGCCAGGAAAGCCCCGGCAGTGCCCGGACCCACCGGACAGAAGCCCGAACCGAAGCCTGATGCGATAAAGATATGAAAAAGGGTAGTCCGCTTCATAAAAAGAAGGATATGAAAGGTAATCTGCTTGTTTCATAACAAAACTTTTCCCTTAGTGAAAAGGGAAAAGTTCGTATGAAGTGAAAAGAAGGCCGGCGGTGCCGGCAACTTCTTTCCGGATAAATGCGTCAGGAATATTAATCCAGGTAATCCAACGTTTCTTCGCCGATAATTTTGCGAAGCGTATTTTTCAGGATAGTATGCTGGATGAACAAATCGTGTTCGGGGATATGCTCGAAATCGTGCATCGGGCTCTTGAAGTAGAACGACAACCAGCTTTGAATACCCGAAAAACCGCAACGTTGCGCCAAATCGGTAAACAATACCAAGTCGAGGCATAAAGGAGCGGCCAGGATAGAGTCGCGGCACAGGAAATCCACTTTCAACTGCATCGGATAGCCCATCCAGCCGATAATGTCGATGTTGTCCCATCCTTCTTTGTTATCCTTGCGGGGCGGATAGTAGTTGATACGTACCTTATGGTAGATGTTTCCGTACAAGTCGGGATATAAATCGGGTTGCAGAATCGTGTCGATAACCGACAATTTGCTCACTTCTTTCGTCTTGAACGAATCGGGGTCGTCGAGCACTTCGCCGTCGCGGTTTCCTAAAATATTGGTAGAGAACCAGCCTTCCAAGCCCAGCATACGGGTTTTCAGCATCGGCGACAAAACGGTTTTCATCATTGTCTGGCCG
The DNA here is from genome assembly GCA_020860905.1 of Parabacteroides sp. GTDB lineage: Bacteria > Bacteroidota > Bacteroidia > Bacteroidales > Tannerellaceae > Parabacteroides_B. The sequence continues at coordinate 5,473 of JAJBTJ010000281.1, forward strand.
GTTTTGAAGTCTTTACCGCAAATAGGAACCTGTTGTTTTTCGGAAAATTCCCACATAGCCGGCATATCCAGGCACAAGTTAGGTGCGCCCATAATGAAAGGAACCCCTTCGGCTACAGCCGCATACGCATAACACATGCTCGGCGAAATCTTGTCGGTTTTGTTTTCTTTCATCGCCTGTTCCAAAGCAGCCAGGCTTTTGTGCTCATCGCACAGCGGCAGGTAAATTTCCGTGCTGGCAGCCCAGATAACTACCATACGGTCGCAATTATGCTCGGCTTTGAATTTGCGGATATCTTCACGCACCTGTTCCGTCAGGTCCCAGCGGGTAGAAGCCTGTTTAACGTTGGTTCCGTGCAACCGTTTTACCCAATTCTGGTCGAAAGCGGCCTTCATCGGCTTGATAGCTACCAATTCGTCTTTTACGCCGTCCAGGTCTTTATCGCTCAGTACTTCGGCATGTTTGGCGGCTGCATACACATCTTCTTCGAAAAGATCCCATCCGCCGAATACGATGTCGTCGAGGTCTGCCAAAGGTACTACGTCCTTGATTTTCGGAAAGCGGTTTTCGTTCCGTTTTCCCAACCGGATTGTTGCCAATTGAGTAAGCGAGCCGATGGGTTTAGCCAATCCTTTTCTTACGGCAAGCGTACCTACGATAAATGTGGTTGAAACGGCGCCACCTACGCCAACAACGAGAACACCAAGTTTTCCCTTTGCTTCTTTAACTTCCATTTTTTGCATATTTTATAGTGTCTATTCAGAAATTATTCGGAGGCGGGCGATAAAAATGTGTTTTTTAGCACCGGCTCCCGGTATCTCTATTTTATTTCTTCACATGCAGGTAAAAATTTTTCCGGCGAAATGCGCCGATTCCGCCGGTCGATTTTTTCCGTTCTGCAGTTTGCCGGCCCGCCGGCCGGATTGCGTTTGCTTAAATGTCAAGCTGTATCCGCTTATTTAAAATGCAGCAAAGTTACAAGTTGTAAATGAAGCAAGCAAGGTATTTCCGCGGAAAAATTCGTTTGAGAGGCAAATATTCTTCCTTTTCTCCCTTTTACCCCTGGTTATAAAAGAAAAAGAGCCGCCGGATGTATGGCAGCTCTTTTTCCTCCGGTACGGTAATCCGGTTCCGGTTTTTATTTGAAATACCGGTTGTAAAGGCCTTCGAATCCTTTTCCGTGACGGGCCTCGTCTTTACACATTTCGTGTACGGTATCGTGGATAGCGTCTAAGTTTTGCTGTTTGGCCAGGGTAGCGATCCGTTTTTTGTCTTCACAGGCACCGGCTTCGGCTTCCATCCGTTTCTTTACGTTGGTTTTGGTATCCCATACCACATCGCCCAACAGTTCGGCGAATTTGGCAGCATGCTCGGCTTCTTCCCAAGCGTACCGCTTGAAAGCCTCGGCGATTTCGGGATACCCTTCCCGGTCGGCTTGCCGGCTCATGGCCAGGTACATTCCCACTTCGGTGCATTCGCCCATAAAGTGGGCGTTCAATCCTTCCAGGATAACCGGGTCTACCCCTTTGGCTACGCCGATTACATGCTCGTCGGCGAATTGAAGGGCGCCTTCGGTTTCAACCAATTCCTTGAATTTGCTTTTCGGCTGTTTGCATTGAGGACAAAAATCGGGAGCTTCGTCGCCTTCGTGAACGTAGCCGCATACGGTACAGATAAATTTCTTTTTCATTGCTTTTTGTTGTTTATTGGTTGTATAACAAGTTAATTTTCCGTCTCATTCGATTTTTTTTCGGCAGTTTTCGCAGTACCCCTTATAATAAACGTGGCACTCGGTGATATGGAACCCGTTCAATTGCCCGGGTGGGAAACCGGGCGTTTCGTCCATTGGTAAATCGAATACATTTCCGCAACTTCGGCAACGGAAATGAGCGTGATGAGATATATCTCCGTCATAGCGTATATTTTTTTCGTCGATAGTTAAACTTAATACCGCCCCTTGTTCGGCCAGTAGCTTGAGCGTGTTGTACACGGTCGTTTTGGAAAGGGTGGGAACGGCGGGATACAAAGCATTGAAAATCGTATCGGCAGTAGGGTGCGTAGGATGGGTCAGTAAATAATCCATGATAGCGATTCGCTGGAGCGAGGGCTTTACTCCGAACTGCAACAACCTGTTTTTAATGTATGCTATTGATTCCATTTTAAAATTGTAATCGTTTCAATTTTGATTACGGTGCAAAAGTAGGAAACGTATTTCTAAAATGCAACAGATTTCGCCGGAAAAATGAAAATAGTTTCTTCCGGCGAAGCGATTTCCCTTTATCGGTTTCCTGTCCGGCCGGAGTTTCGGGTTACAAACCGCTGAAATCCGCGTCGCGGAACATCAGCGAAGGGATGCGTCGCGACGACGATAAAACCGGGTCGTTTCCGACCGCTTCCAGGTTCGACCATAATTCCAGCATGTTGCCGGTAACGTTCATTTCGGATACCGGTTGCGCGATTTTCCCGTTTTTAACGAGGAATCCTTCTATCCCGTACGAGAAATCGCCGGTGGTGCTGTTGCAGTTCCCGCCGTTGAACCCGGTTACCAGGATGCCCTTGTCGGTTCCGGCCACCAGGCTTTGTAAATCGTTCCCGCCCGGTTGCAGTACCAGCAGCGAGGGGGCGCCTACGGTAGGCGTGGCATTCATTTTCAGTCCGTTATAAGTGTCGATAAAGTAGGTTTCCAGTATACCGTTTTCAAATACGGCACGCCGTTCGGTAGCCACCCCTTCGGTATCGAAATACCGGGCGCCGTTTGCCTCCGGCAAGTGAGGTTCGTCCCATAAACTCGCCTTTTCGCTTATCACTTTTTTACCCTGTTTGTCCAGCAGGAACGAGTTTTTCTGTTGGAGAGCCGAGCCGTATAAAGCCCGTACGAGCGGCGATACCAATTGTGCGGCGTTCAGCGAATCCACGATAAGCGTATAGTTGCCCGAAGTCGTTTTGCGTTGACCTAACTTTTGCAAAGCCCGCCGCAACGCTTTTTCGCCGATTCCTTCCTTGGTCAACCGGTCGAAAAACAAGGCCGATTCGTACCAGTACGACGAGGGACGCGCATCGCCTTCCCCACGGATACCTACCGTAGCCGATGCCGAATACCAAGTGCTGTTTGCTTCCCCTTCGAAGCCGTTGCTGCTTACCGTATAAACCGAGTCGGAACCGTCGCTGTAACAACTGTTTACTGAAACGATTCGCGAGTCGCGCCCGTATGCTTCGCCGGCAATCGCCAGCGCGATTTTGACTTTCTCGTCCGCAGCAACCGAGCCTATTTGCTCGTCGGCCAGGTGCAAATCGGGCTTTCCTCCCCGGTAGTACCGCTCCGGCGGCGGCAGTTGCCTGCACGGGTCTTGCGCTAAATAACGGATGGAATCGATGCCGTTCCGGATAAACCGGTCCAGTTCGTCCTTTTCCAGCCGGTTGGTCGAAAACGAGCCGTAGCGCCCGTTGGCAAACAAGTGGATGGAGAGGCTCGTTTCCGAGGCTTGTTGTAACCGGTCGATATGCTCGTTTTGTACTTCGAAGGAGCTGTTCGTGCCTTGGTACAGTACGGCCCGGGCTTCCCGGCATCCGTTTTTTAGCGCCGATTCTACCGCTTGGCGGGCAATCAGTTTATTTTCGTTCGTAATCATGTCGTCGTTAAAATGCTGTTAATTTTCACCGCCCACGGTAAGTTTGCTTACCAGTACCGAAGGCATGCCGCAGGTTACCGGGCACGATTGCCCGTCTTTACCGCACGTCCAGGTGCCGTTGTCGATTTGCGGGTTGTCGGCTACCAGCGTGATGTCGGCCAGCGCCTGCGGGCCGTTTCCTATAATATTAATGTCTTTTACCGGTTGTGTGAGCTTTCCGTTTTCGATAAGGTAACCCGATTTTACGAAAAAGGTGAAATCGCCCGCGCCGATTTGCACTTGTCCGTTGGTAAAATTCACGGCATACAGGCCTTTCTTTACCGAGGCGATCAATTCCTTTTCCGTTACGTTGCCGCCTTCCATATAAGTGGCCCGCATTCGCGGAAGCGGCACGGAGCGGAACGATTCGCGCCGTCCGTTGCCGGTAGGCGCTACGCCGTAATGGCGGGCGCTGATGCGGTCGTGCAGGTAACTGGTAAGTATGCCGTTCCGTACGATATAGGTTTTTTGCCCTTCGATACCCTCGTCGTCGATGTTTACACTGCCGCGGTTAAACGGAATCGTGCCGTCGTCTACTACGTTGATATGGCTATCGGCGATTTTCCGGTTCAGTTTGTCGGCAAAAATCGAGGTGTTTTTCCGGTTAAAGTCGGCTTCGAAAGCATGCCCGATGGCTTCGTGCAACAAAATACCCGAGCCCCCGGCGCCCATAACTACCGGCATTTCGCCCCCCTTCGGCTTAACTGCGCCGAAAAGAACGGCTGTTCTTCCCACTACCTCCGATGCCAGTTCGCCGGTAAGGTCGTCGGTAAGGAATTCGAAGCCCATCCGGAAAGCCCGCGAGGCATAGCCGTTCTCTATCCGTCCGTTCTCTTCCATGATACAAACAGCCCCCAATGTGGCCATCGGGCGGTAATCGGCGTACCATTCGCCTTGCGAGTTGCAAAACAGAATATGGGAAGTGGTGTCGCCCAGCGAAGCCGTTACTTTGGTAACGCGCCGGTCGGCTGCGAAAATGCGGTCGTTCAGGCGTTGCAAGTAGGGGATTTTCGCCTTTACCCGGGCTTCTTCCCAGGGGATTACCGTTGGGTAGCGGTCGGCGTATCCGATTCGTTCGGTAAGGTTTACGGGAGCCGTAACCGCATGGTCCGAAACGATTCGCGCTGCCGTACGCGCGGCTTTTATCATTTCGTCGGGCAAGCAGTTCTCTACATAAGCATATCCCGTGCGTTCGCCGGCCAGTACCCGGATACCCACGCCGAAGTCGATGTTCGAGCTGGTGCGGTTCACCGCGTTATCTTGCAAGCTGATATAATTACTGTAGGTGTGCTCGAAAAAAAGGTCGGCGTAATCGCCCCCCTTTTCCAGGGCGGCCGCCAGCACTTTCCGTATGTCGAGCTCGGTTACCCCGAACCGGGCGGCTGCCCGGCTCAAATCCGTTATTTCGTTATCCTGCATCGGTTTATAATTGGTTTTTATTTTGTTTGGCCCATTCCATCACGTTGGCCGGCGGACGCTGGGCGAGTAATTCTTTCTTCATAAAATCCATGTAAGGCGCTACGTGCGCGAAAAATTTCCGGTAGCCGCGGCACAGGTAATTCAATCCCGGTTCTCCGTCGGCTGTATGCAGGAAACGGTTTTTCGGGCATTCGCCGTAGCAGGTAAACAAAAATTCGCAGTTTTTACACTGTCCGGGCAGCTTGTCGTATTTATCGGTGCCGAACTTCAACTGCCGTTCCGAGTACATCATCTCGGTAAGCGAGCGGGTATGGATATTGCCCAGCTTGTATTCCGGAAAAACGAAATGGTCGCAGGTATACACGTCGCCGTTGAACTCCATCACCCCGGCGTGCCCGCAGGTTTTAGCCAGCGTGCAGATTCCCGGTTGCTCGCCTACCCAGTTGGCCAGAGTGGAGTCGAACAACTGGATGTAGTACGTGCCTACATCTTCTTTGAGCCACTCGTCGAACAGAGCGCACAGGAAGTCGCCCCATTTATCGGCGTCGACCGAGAACGGCGCCAGTTCTATGGCGGCATCTTGCTGTTCGGGGCTGGTGAGCCGCATGTCTTTCCGCTGGCTGTTTATCCGTTCCACGATAGGGGCGAACTGGATAAAGTGGCATTCTATCTGTTTGAAGAAGTTGTAAAATTCGAGCGGATAATCTACGTTGTAATCGTTTACTACCGCCATGGCGTTGTACTCCACCCCGTGTTTCTTCAGCAACTCGATGCCTTTCATTACCTTGTGGAACGAGGGGAGTCCTTGCCGGTTACGCCGGTATTCGTCGTGGAACTCCTGGGGGCCGTCGACGGATATGCCTACCAGAAAATTGTTTTCCTTAAAAAAGCGGCACCAGTCGTCGGTAAGCAGCGTGCCGTTCGTTTGGATACAATTGTCGATTTGCCGTCCGCGGGCGTATTTGCGTTGCAGCTCCAGCGCCTTTTTGTAGAAACTTATCGGGCGCATCAGCGTTTCTCCTCCGTGCCAGGTAAATAACACTTCGGGCATGGTTTGGGTTTCGAGGTATTCCTGTATGAATTTTTCCAGTAACTGCTCGCTCATGATGTGGTTCTTCAGTTCCGGATACAATCCTTTCTTTTCCAGGTAATAGCAATACTCGCATGCCAGGTTGCATACGGCGCCCACGGGTTTCAACATCACGTACACCGGTTTGGCAAAAGGTGAAATAAATTGTTTGTTCATTGCGTATGATTATGCGATTTTATAAGCGGGGTTGCCGCCCGGATATGATTTATCTGTATATACAAAGGTATGTAATAAAACCGGAATTCAGCCTGTTTCGTGCAAGCTACTTGTGTTTTTTATTTAAAATAGATAAGGTAAAGGTTCCGGATAATTGCCTGATACGAAGGTGCGGGCACGGCTGGGGGCTTTTCCGGTAAAAGAGCGGTTTACCGGATTGTAAAACCTACTGGCGGAGAATAGAAAACGGGGAAGGGAAGGAACGTTTTTGTACATGCCGGTGTATTCGCGGCGGAAATGGGGGTGTCCGGTGCAGATGCCCGGCTGTTCATGTTAAGAAATGAGCTTGCCGGCCGATAGGTATATACCGGTGTTTTCGGAATATTCGTTGGTACGAGATAAAGTAGGTAGCCGGCATTGCCGGGAATAAGAAGTTCGGGAGAAAGACTGTTATTTTTACCAGTCTTAAAAAAAGAAATCGATTCAGATGAAAAAGAAAAAAAAGCTTGCCGAGCTTTCAGTCAGGAAATCAGTACGGGTTATACGGATGCTTTCCGGATATTGTCGTACAGTAATACGCCGGTATCTTGTATAACGTTTTTAAAGTAAAGGGAATTGTTGCTTTGCAGCTTCCTGAATTTGTCGTACTCTACAAAAACCGGGTTGATTTTAAGTTCCCTCTCCACTTTTTTGTTCCGGAGCTTGTTTATTTCCCGGATGTCGGTTTCGGAAGGGATTTTAAGAATAAACAGCAGGTCTACGTAACTTTCCGGCGGGAAATTCCCGTTTTTGGCAGGAAGTACCGCTACTACTGCGTGTTCGGAACAAATCTTACAATCATGGATGATGTAAGAGAAGGATGTCATGGAAATAGTTGTTTTCATATCTTTAAAATTATAAAAGCAGTGCAAGCCGAGTGCAGAAGCAAAGCTTTGCTTTGATTATGCCGAGATGCCGCCTGTCTTTTCTTTCTGGAGAAAAGCAGTGCAGCCGGGAGCAGAAGCAAAACCTTGTTTTGATTATGCCGGGACACTCCTCCCAGTCTTCTCTTTTTCAAAGAAAAACAGTGTAAGTCGCGAACAGAAACAAACTATGCCTGGTTATGTTGGAATACCCCGTTTTTATCGTTTTTTCCCGGTACAAATAAAGGGTAAATATAGGTAAAAAGCAAGGGTTAAGGGCGTATCTTTTGTATTTCTTTATGGAGAACTCCAAGTATATGACAAAAAAATATTTTATTGCTCAAAAACAGGATGGTAGCTCTTCTCCGGGGAGCTGGGAACGACCGTTACCACGGTGGGTTTTCATTT
>JAJBTJ010000304.1 GCA_020860905.1 Parabacteroides sp.
TTTATAACTTATTCAGACTGCGTTAAACTTAGTAGCGTGCATAGGCGGATATTCCTGTTTGTTGTGGTCGTTTAACTGAGGTTGTTCCTGGTTCATTCTATTTCTATTTTTATTGAAAATACACTGTTGCCGGGTATGTGCGTTAAGTCGCTATTCACGCCTCATAGCCCGGTGCGTTGAAGATAGGGGTTAAACAATTCCATATGCAGCCCGGTACATTTCACTTTTACGATATGCTGTTTATCCGTGAGGAAACAAGTAGGAGTAGCTTGTACTCCGTATTTGATTTTCATGGGGCTTGCGTCTTGCTTGAAATCCGAAACGAAAATATAGTCCGAAGGATATTCTTCTTTTACCTGTTGCAGGTACTTCAGGGAACTGCAAGGCCAGTACACGATAACCAACAGGTTGTTTCTCGAGGTCTGTTTGTATAGTAACTCCAGTTCGTCCCGTCCGTTTTTCCCCATGCAGCCCAATCCGCCGTACAGGATAAGCACTTGTTTTCCGTTCGTACAACTCCAGTCGAACGATGTTCCGTCGGTTTGAACGCAAGGGAAGGCATAAATCGAATCGCCGGCTTCGATTTGCCCGGTTTGCAGGTGTTGCCGGAGAGTTTCGCCGTAGAAAGATTCCTGCATTTCCGGTGATAGCGAGTCCAATATGCTTTTCAACGTATCTTTCGGCAGGTCGAGCCGTACCATGTACAACCGTTGCAGTCCGCTGGGAACCAATGCGTATTTGATAGCTAATTCTATATTTTTTTCGAAAGTTTTTCTGCTCATTTCGTCGAAAACGCGCTGAATACTGTCTCTTTTATCGGGTAACGCTTCCCAAATCCGGCTTAACTCTTCCTGCTTGTTTTCGTATTGCATCCAAAGCAAGCTGTCTTCTTTTAAGTAGTTGGCTTCGGTTATCGCCTTTTGCGGGTAAAGCCGGCCGGCACCGATAAGAAGTATGAAAACCAAGATGAATTTATTCATATTCGTTATCTTTATTGTTAAACTCCATTCCTGCCTGTAAAAGTAGGATTATATTCCGAAATAAAGAAAATCGCGTCGTTTATTCTTCCGGATTTGTACGCTTCTGGCAGGTTTTCGAACAAGCCGGGAACTGTACGGGTTCATCGTACTTGCCCGAAAGTTTAACGTATCTTCCTTGGTTATATAAAAAAGATTCCATAGATTTGTTTGTAGTAACCCGATGCAAATCAATCCTATAGCTATTATCAGAACCGGATGCGGAACTTGTTCGTCCCAGTCGAACGATTGTAAGGCATGAGCGAATAAGCGGTTTCCCCTTTTATACCATAGGATAAACCGGATAGATAGGAAAAACCGCACGTTACCAGGTTGTGTTTTTGTACAGGGATAGCCCCGGATTAATACGTTGATATGAATAAACAATTCGCTATCTGCCTTAGGTCGATTCTCATTTTACTTTTCGGTTCGGTTTCGACGGAAGTTTCCCCGATTTACTTCAGGCATATCGGGATGGAAGAAGGTTTGTCGCATTTTACCGTACTATCTGTTTACCAGGATATACTGGGGCGGATGTGGTTCGGCACGAACGAAGGCCTTACCGTTTATAACGGTTCGCGTATCCATGTATTCAAACCGGATTTCGATTTGACGAACGAGCATGGGTTACAGCGTATAAAAGAGAACCGTATCACTTCAATTCACGGCGACGGAGAGGGAAACGTTTTTTTCCTTGCCGGACACTCGCTTATACGTTATGATATAAGGAAAGAAACGTTCTCGCAAATCCGTGACGCTCATGTAACCGCTTTGACTTCTTTCCACGGAAAGATTGGGTGTGCAGCCCACGATTCCGTGTTCGTTTATAATCCGGAAACCGACCGACTGGAGTTTTTCTTGAAAACTTCTTTGCCACTGATTACGCAATTGGGCGTTTTTAGCGGCGACCGGCTTTGGATAGGTACCCGTAACGGGTTGTACGTGACCGGTAAAAACCGGCGTATCCGGTGCGTAATACCGGATATTATGGTTTATTCCCTGTTCCGGAGTTCGCGCAAAGAAGTGTGGGTAAGCTCCCGGCGGAAAGGACTATACAGGATTACCGAAGGAGAAAAGGTAGAAAAGATTCCTTACGATACACAAGGACTTCACGGAGTAGTTAGTAACCAAGTACGCCAACTGACGGAAGACAACGATGGAAACCTGTGGATAGGAACTTTCGAAGGGCTGCAACGATACGACCCGGAGAGAAACGAATTCGAGCTGTATACCTGCGAGAACGTTCCCGGAAGCCTTTCGCATGCCTCGGTCTTCCCGGTTTATAAAGACAGGCAAGGCACCGTTTGGGTAGGAACATATTACGGAGGTGTGAACTATTTCAATCCGGAAAACGATATTTTTACGTATTATCCGGCCGGGGCGCTGATTTCGGACGAACCGAACTATTCGCTGGTAGGGGATATGGCGGAAGACCGGGACGGCCGTTTGTGGATTTGTACCGAAGGGGGCGGCCTGAGTTGCCTCGACAGGAATATGCATCAGTTCAGCCAGTATACCGCTTCGGCGACACACGCAAACAGTTTACCTCACAACAACCTGAAAAGCATCGCCTACGATAGTATACGGCATACTTTGTATATCGGAACACATACCGGCGGATTTTCGGCATTCGACTTGAATACCCGTATGTTCCGTAATTACCTGCCGCGCTTCAGAGCCGGCGAAAAGGCGCCCGGCGACATTATAGACCAAGTGGCGTGTTATGGCAGCCGGGTCGTTATCGCCGCCCGGAACGGCACTTTTGTAATGGACACGCAAGCGGATACGTTTGCTTTATTCGGAAAGGGGGAGTCGTGCCGGATTTTCGATATCGACTCTGCCGGAAACGTATGGATGCTCCGGGACGAAACGCTCGTTTTAACCGGGTTGGATAATCCCAGCTCTCGGAAAACATTCGATTTATCCCGGTACGGAATCGATTTTCCTGTTACCTGTTTACTGGCCGGCCGAAAAGGGATTCTTTATCTCTGTACTTCCGGCGCCGGGCTTTACAGGTTCGACGCGGAAAGCGAAACGGTAATACATTATACGGCGGGAAACAGTTCGCTGCTGAGTAACTATTGCTACAATATGAAGAAAGCCAGTACCGGCGAGTTCCTGATTACCAGCGACAAAGGCATTATGCTGTTTAATTCCGCGAGCCGTTCGGTAAAAGCCGTCCGGTTACGAGAGGGAATGCCTCTTACCTCGGTTGTAGAGAATTGCGGTATTTGTATTTGCCGGGATGACGAAATTTTTGTAGGCGGTACCAACGGGATGATTTCATTCAAAGAAGAAGAGCTGAATAAGCAGCAAGTAGGCAGCCGGTTGTATTTTACCGATTTGTTTCTAAATAACAAACCGGTTTATCCCGGCGATACCACCCGGATACTCAGCCAATCCCTGCCTTTTACATCGCGTATAAATTTGCGCCATCGTCAAAACAACCTGGTATTCCGGTTTACCGAGCCTGATTACAGCAGTGCGCTGAAAAACAATTTATACGAGTATCAGCTCGAAGGATTCGATAAGGAATGGATAGCTACTACCGGCACTACGTTGAATTACACCAACCTGAGCCCGGGCGATTATTTGCTTAAAATCCGCAAAGCGCTTTTGCTGCCCGGTGACAATCCGGCGGAAACCGTTCTGGGCGTACATATACGCAGGCCGTGGTATGCTACCGGGTGGGCGTGGAGCCTTTATTCGTTATGCGCCTTTTTGCTCCTTTATATAATCTGGAAAGTCAAAAGAAACCGGTTGGAACTGGCGATGTCGTTGCGCGAGGAACGAAACGAAAAAGAACGGATAGAAAAGCTGAACCAGGCGAAACTCCGGTTCTTTACCAATATCAGCCACGAATTCCGAACGCCGCTAACGCTTATCATCAGCCACCTGGATGCGTTGGTGCAAAACAACCGGTTTTCATCCGCTACGGAGGCTAAGCTCAGGAAAGTGTATTTGCACACCGACCGGATGCGTACTCTGATTACAGAGTTGCTCGATTTCAGGAAATTCGACCAGCAACAGGTTGCGTTGCACGTATCGGAGCAAAATATCGTACCGTGGTTAAAAACCATTTACCTTTCTTATTCGGATATGGCTGCACAACGTGCTGTTTATTATAGCTTTGTGCCGGCACGGGAAGAAATCGGTTGCTGGTTCGACCCGTCCCAGATGCAGAAAGTGATTTACAATTTATTATCCAACGCCTTTAAATACACCTCCGACGGTGGTAAAATAGAATTGGCGGTTTTGGAAGATGATGCACAGGTGATTATCCAGGTTATCGACAACGGTACCGGGCTTTCGGCTGAAGATAAGAAACAGGTATTCGAGCGTTTTTACCAGGGGGATAATAACCTGGCGGCACAAGTCAATCCGGGTACGGGAATCGGCTTAGCGCTTACCAAAAGCATCGTGCAACTGCACCGGGGAAACATCTCGGTGGAAAGTTCTCCGGGATACGGCACGATTTTTACCGTTACGCTGAAGAAAGGGCGAACCCATTTGAACGCTGTACCGAATATCGTTTTTGAAGAAACCCTAAAACAGCCCGGCATACGTACCGGGAGTTTACCGGCTTTCGGACTTTCCGCTAAGGACGGAGAAGAAGAATGTACGGAAGCTGCCGGTTTACCGGTAACGCGCCGGCATACGGTTCTGCTGGTGGAAGACAATGAAGAGCTGATGCAGGTATTGATTTCGCTTTTTTCGCCGTTCTACACCGTACTGTCGGCTTTTAACGGGAAAGAAGGATTGGAAAAAGCCACGACGGAAAGCCCGGATTTGATTGTATGCGATGTAATGATGCCGGTTATGAACGGCAAGGAAATGTGCAGGCGGATAAAAAACGACATCCGTTTGTGCCATACGCCGGTGGTATTGCTTTCGGCGCTTAACACGGACGAACATAACATAGAAGGGCTCCGGTGCGGGGCCGACGATTATATAGGGAAACCGTTTAATGCCCGGGTACTGTTACTTCGTTGTAACAACCTTCTGCGCAACAGGTACTATGTTAAGAATAAATTAACGGAACAAGCTGATTTCGATATTCAGGTATTGGCCACCAATCCGCTGGATAAAGAATTCCTTTCACGTGCAACCGCAATCGTAGAGCGGCACCTCGATGAAAATGATTTCGATATTATGCTTTTGTCGAAAGAAATGGGATTCGGGCGGAGCTCGTTTTATACCAAATTCAAAGCGCTTACCGGTATTACCCCCGGTACCTTCATCCTGGATTACCGGTTGAAAAAAGCCGCGGTATTATTGGTAAGCCATCCCGAAATGCAAATCGCTGAAATCGCCGTCCGGTTAGGATTCAATACCTCCCAATATTTCAGCAAATGTTTCAAGGCCCAGTTCAAAGCGTCGCCTTTGGATTACAGGAAAAATAAATTACGGGGTAACGGGTAAACTGTCGTGTTCCGGTATCCGGTACGATAGAACAACCCTGCGTCGGCGTTTCCTGGTACGGGGAACCGTTGCGTACCGATGTTTCCCTCCCTGTTTATCCGGGTTATCGGGTAAAGTCAGCCACTGTGTAAAAGTAGTATTCTGACAATTAATATGTTAAAAAATAGGTTCGGACTAAAATGTACATGTTTCGGACAAAACTCAGGGGCCGGGAATGCAGGTACACCCTATATTCGTTCCGTAAAATTTTATGGAACTTAATTTTAATACCGTTTATGAAGAAGACAAATTACATGTATCGTACCGTATGCTGTATAGCTCTTGCCGGGGCATCGTTGACGATGGCTTCCGGCAAGGCACATGCATCGGGGAAGGGGCCGGCAAATCCGGATACCGGCACTTTTACAATGAACGTACAACAATCGAAGAAAACCGTAACAGGCACAGTGAAAGATTTGCTGGGGCCTGTTACCGGTGCGAATGTCGTGGTAAAAGGAACCACGAATGGCACTATTACCGATACCGATGGCCGTTTTACTTTGCAGGAAGTTCCGGAAGATGCGATTATCCAGGTTTCTTTTATCGGATATCTTACCAAAGAATTTGGAATAAAAGGAAACCGGGGTGCCTGGAATATCGTGCTACAGGAAGATACCCGGGCGCTGGGCGAAGTGGTGGTGGTAGGGTACGGCACCCAGAAAAAGGTAAACTTATCCGGCGCCGTGGCTTCCATGGATATGAACAAATTGGCCGAGAGTCGTCCGGTAACCACCCTGTCTACTGCGCTGGCCGGTATGGCTGCCGGGGTAAAGGTAAATGCTTCGAACAACGCTCCGGGCGAGAGCGACGCCTCCTCCATTCTGGTTCGCGGACAGGGAACACTGAATAACTCGGCTCCGCTGGTGATTATAGACGGTGTAGAGTCGAGCCTGAACAGTGTAAGCCCGGGCGACGTAGAAAGCATGTCGGTGCTGAAAGACGCTGCGTCAGCTGCTATTTACGGTTCGCGGGCGGCGAACGGCGTTTTGCTGATAACCACGAAAAAAGGCAAAAAAGGCAGCGGGGTAAAATTCAATTATAACGGCTATGTCGCCATCGAGCGTCCTACGAAGTTACCCCGTCCGGTAAGTGATTACGCCTCGTATATGGAACTGATGAACGAAGCGTATGAAAACTCGGGGATGGGCTGGCCCTACCAAGATCAGGACGGTAACGGTATTGCCGATAAAGCGGAATTATGGAGGCAGCACCCCGACGACCCGTTAGGATACCCCAATTCGGATGCTTTCGACGTGCTTTTCGGCAACACGGTAATCTCGCAACAGCACGCTTTTTCGGTGAGCGGCGGCAACGAGTCGGTAACCCATTACACGTCGTTTACCTACATGAACGACCCCGGCGTGGTGGAAAACACAGGGTATCGACGTTACAGCTTACGGAGCAACGTAGATGTGAAGTTGAAAAAATGGATGAGCGCAGGGACGAACCTGAGCGGTTATTACGGCTCGCGCAACATCAATGCCGGCTCTATCGGCGATGTATTCAATTACGGGCGGCAAACTTCGCCGGGATTTGTTTTCCGTTCGCCGGACGGGCGGTACGGCGCCGTACAAAACGACGAAGACCCGGCCCAAAACAACGTGCTTTTGCAATTGAACAAGAAAGAAGGCGAAGACCTGTACCGTAACCTGAGCACCCGTTTTTACGTTACGATAGAGCCGTTCGAGGGATTGAGCCTCACCGGTTCTTACTCGTATACCTATTACGATAACGAACAGTGGAGCAAGCCCGTTTTTATCGACCAATGGAATTTCCAGACAGGTCTGAAGGTAAAAGACGGTACCGGACGCTCTTCCATAACGGAAAAAACAGCGCGTCATACCCGGAACTTTATGGACATTGTAGCCCGCTACGGAAAGAAATTCCTGAATAACCGGCTCGATGTGAACGTGATGGCCGGCGCCAGCCAAGAACAGTACGACAAACGCTCACAGGAGGTAACGAAATACGATTTGCTCGACCCGGCGCTCGACGTTATCAACGGGGCGATCGGCGACGTTTCGGCCGCAGGTGACAGAAGCCAGTGGGCTATGCGTTCTTTCTTCGGCCGTATCAATCTGGGCTGGAAAGACAAATACCTGGTTGAATTGAACTTGCGTGCCGACGGTTCTTCCCGTTTTTTGCCCGGGAAACGCTGGGGATACTTCCCTTCCGGCTCCGTAGCCTGGCGAATCGACCAGGAAGGATTTTTAAGCGATGTATCCTGGCTGAGCGCGTTGAAGGTAAGAGGCTCCTACGGTTCGCTGGGAAATAACTCGGTGGGCGATTACGACGCCATATCCGTTTACGGAAAATCCAATTATATCTTAGGGAGCGGGGTGAATACCGGGCTGTCGCAAAACCGCATCGCCAATCCTTTCCTTACTTGGGAGAGTACCTATGTGGGCAACTTCGGCGTAGACTTCGGTTTCCTGAATAACCGCTTTACCGGTACCGTCGACGCTTTCCGAAAACGCACGGCGAATATCCTCATCGACCTGCCGGCACCGGCTGTGCACGGGTACGCCGACATTCCGAAAAAGAACAGTGCGGAAGTAGTGAATAAAGGATTCGAGCTCACGTTGGGATGGCAGGATAAAATACAGGATTTTTCGTATTACGTAAACGGCAACTTCTCGTTTATCAAAAACGAAGTGACGAAATATAAGGGCGGCGAGCGTACCTACGACGGGAACCGGATTCTCCAGGAAGGATTGCCGATTAATACGCTCTTTCTACGTCCGGTAGAAGGCATTGTCCAAGACGAGCGGGATTTGGCAAAAGTACAGGCCATGCTGGAAGCCGAAGAGAAGCGCGCCGCAGCCGCAGGCGAAAAGCCCCGTACTGTATTTAAAGACGGCACGCCGGGCCTGGGAGATATTCTTTATAAAGATGTGAACGGCGACGGCGTAGTAGATTACGACGACCGCATTACCTACGGGCACGGCGTAGCTGCCCCGGTTACTTATGGCCTGAACGCCGGTATGAGTTGGAAAGGGGTAGACTTCTCGTTCCTGATTCAAGGAGTAGGGGGAGCCCAAACGGTTTACCAGGGACTGGAATACCGCACCAACCTGACGAACGGCTCGATGATTAACCAGGAGATAGCTGACGGACGCTGGCATCGCGGATTGTTAGACCAGAACGGACTGATTACCCGGCCGGCCAAATTCCCTCGGCTCGTAGAGCAGACGAATAAAATCAATTCGGACGAGAACAGCGCCTTCTATCTGGTTTCGCAAAACTATCTCCGGATAAAAAATATCCAGTTAGGGTATACCCTTCCGCAGCAACTGACGAACCGCATTTTCTTAGACAGGCTGCGCATTTATTGTAGTTTGGAAAATTTCTTCACCCTTACGAGTTATCCGGGATTAGACCCCGAATCCGGTTGGGGATACCCTGCCATGAAACAGGCCTCGTTTGGGATAAATGTTACTTTTTAACCTGATAAACGAATGATAACCGGAATGAAACGGACATCTAAAAAAATAAATAATAACCTTATGAAACTACCTGTTCAATTAACGATAGCATTGGCATGTATGGCTTCGCTCGCGTCGTGTTACGAATTAAACCTGAATCCGCACGAGGAAGTGAGCCAGCAAGTATTCTGGCAAAGCGAAGCACAAGTAAAACAAGGGGTGATGGGCGTTTACGATTGTATGAAGCGCACCGGCGAAAGCGATACCCCCAACGCAGCTTACTTCGGGAATTATTTCCTGCTGGATGCGCTTTCCGATATAGCGATTGCCAAGCCTTTCGCCGCATTGGAAAACGGCACTTCCACCGACCGTACCGAAGCCTACCTGGAAAAATGGAAAGGGATGTACGATGGCATAGCCATAGCCAACCACGCTTTGCAGAATATTCCCGGCGCCGGAATAGACGAAGCAAACCGGAATACATACCTGGCGGAAGTGCGTTTTTTACGCGGCCTGTTTTACTTCCACCTACTTGATTTCTACGGAGGAGTTCCCATTTACGACGAAAGCTGGAACCTGGCCGAAATCTATGATAAAATGCTGGAGCCCCGTTCGTCGGAAGAACAGGTACGCGCTTTTATTTTAGCTGATTTGGATTACGCAGTCCGGTATTTGCCTTACTCCTGGAGTGCAGCCGATTACGGCCGCGTAACCAAAGCAGCCGCCGTTGCGCTGAGGGGAAAAGTGTATCTGTATGCCGGCGAATGGGAAAAAGCGAAAGCCGATTTCCAGGACTTGGTAGACCATAACTCGACGTACGGATGCGCATTGAACCCGGATTATGCCGGTATGTTCAAGCCCGGTACCGACGCAAATCCCGAAATGATTCTTTTTATTTCCAACAGCGGCGGCGCCGGCGACTCGAACGACGGCATGAAGATGGCTTTTTACCATGGCAACCGCAGTACGTACGGCAGCGGATGGGCTTCGTCGTCGCTCGACCCGGATTTTGCGGATACGTACGAGATGAAAAACGGAAAACCGTTCAACTGGAACGATTATATCCCCGGATACAACGAAATGAAGCCGGCGCAGAAACTGAAAGCGCTCAGTTGCCAGCAGAAAAACGGAGTGGTAACTGCCTATCCGAAGTATCACCGGCAAATAATGAAGGCGTACTCCGACCGCGACCCGCGGCTGAACCAAACCTGTATTACGCCGTACGACTCTATTTTGGGTTGGAACGCCAACAAAGCGCGTATGATGGAGTATGTAATTTTCGAGTCGGCAGGTCCCAAAGCGACCAACGGTTATGTGGAACAGGCTGTATCGCGCTGGTATTATTTCCGTAAATTCGTTCCCGAAGGCGACTGGGACGGCGCGATAACCGACCGTAACCACACGCCGGTCAACTTCCCGTTAATCCGGTATGCCGACGTATTGCTTATGCTGGCGGAGTGTTACAACGAGCTGGGCGATACCGGCGAAGCGGTAAAGTATATAAATATGGTACGGGCGCGTCCGTCGACGAATATGCCGGGATTGAACAGCGGCCCGGCATGGCTCGAAGCCCGGAGCAAGGAACAGGTGAAGGAGCGTCTGATGCACGAACGGGGCGTGGAACTGGCCGGCGAAGGTATCCGGTATAGCGACATCCGTCGTTGGCACGTGGCTGAAAAGCTGTGTAACCGTACAAAAAAAGAAATCCACGGAAATAAACGGCAGGATACCAAATTTACGCAACGCGATTATTTGTGGCCTATCCCCGGAACCGAAATAGAGATGAATAATAAGTTAACGCAAAATACCGGCTGGTAAATAAATCAGGTAACCCGATGAAGAATCCCTTTATATCTTACACCCTGGCCATTACGGCCCTATGTCCGTCGTTCGCCTTGTCGCAGAAGTTGGCGGATAAAAAAACGAATGTGCTGATTATTATGACCGACGAGCATAACCTCCGCACCTTAGGCTGTCACCGCGATTTAATGCCCCCGGCCCAGGCCGAGGTATGGGGGCCCGGCAACATCGTTGAAACGCCCCATATCGACGCCCTGGCAAAAGACGGACTGATCGCCTTGTCCTGTTACGCCTCCTCGCCGATAAGCGCTCCCACGCGATCGTGTTTCCAATCCGGGCTGTACTCGCATAACACCGGCGTTTCCACCAACAACCTGCCGATGAAACGCGACATCGAAACGTTTGCGCAGGTTTTTGCCGATAACGGATACCGCACGGGATATATCGGTAAATGGCATTTAGACGGCCCGGGACGTCCGCAATGGGCGCCTGAAGATAAATTCGGTTGGCAAGATAACCGTTATATGTTTAACCGGGGGCACTGGAAAAAACTGAAAGAAACCGACGAGGGGCCGCAGGTAGCTGCCGTTTCGTCCGACGGGAAACCGAACTACGATGTTGACGGAGCCGACGAAAAAAGTTTTACCACCGATTTTCTTTGCGACCGCGCCATCGAGTTTATGCGGGCGAATAAAGAAAACCCTTTTTGCTGCATGATTAGCATTCCCGACCCGCACGGGCCGAATACGGTAAGGGCGCCTTACGATACGATATTTCGTCATCTCCGGTTCAAGGAGCCGTATACCTACGGGGAACGGGGCGACCACGGCCATGCTGCCTGGGAAAGGATAGAAGGCGGTTTCGATTCCCGGCAAATGGAGTTGTATTTCGGCATGGTAAAATGTATCGACGACAATGTGGGCAAGGTGGTCGATTTCCTTCAATTGGAAGGCCTGTACGAAAATACCTTGATTATTTTTACGGCCGACCACGGGGATTTATGCGGCGAGCACCACCGGCACGACAAAACGGTGCCTTACGAAATGTCGGCGCGTGTTCCGTTTATCATGCACAATCCCGCTTTATTTAAAAAACCGGTAGTAGATAAAACGCTTTTCGCTTCGGTCAATTTCAAGCCTACGCTGTTGGGGTTGTTCGGGTTCGAGGCGCGGCAAAAACCGGACGGACGGGATATGAGCGCTTACCTGGCAGGGAAGAAGGTATTCGAAAAAGACGCCGTTATCTTTATGCGTTCGCCTACCAGGCTGCATGCGTTCGAAGGGGCGGAAGACCAAGAGGGGCATTTGTACTGGGTGGCTGCCGTTACTTCGCGCTACAAGCTGATTGTTACGCCGAACAAGGGGGAAACGCCCTGGCTGATCGACTTGAAAAAAGACCCCTTCGAACTGCATAATTTTTACTCCGACCCGGCATACGCGGAAGTAGTGAGCCGGCTGTCGGAGAAACTTTGGGAGTACGGGCAAACCTCGGGCGATAAGATGGTAACCCGCTCGAAGATAAAAGACGAATTGATGCGGAAAATAAAGTAAAACGCAGGCGGTAAGATTCAAACCGGCTTGTTTATTCGTATCCGGAAGCAGCGTGTGGCTGCTTCCGGCCCGGGCGCAACAAAATTATTTTTACATCTGTCCGGATAAAAGCGGAAAACCGCCGGGCCGGGAACATGTGTACGGGAAGCCGGGAACGTTTAGTACTCCCAGCCTTCCGTTTCTTCTTTTAAAATGCTGTATACATGAATATCGGTGTACTGCCCCGAACTCAACAATTCCCCGTCGCGTTCCGTGCCTTCGAACCGGAAACCCAGTCGCCGGGGGATGGCGTTGCTCGGGGCGTTTCCGGCGGCGCACCGGATTTGTATGCGGTGCATATCGCGATATTCGGTAGCCCACCGGCAAAGATGTCGCACACATTTCGTCATGATGCCGTTTCCCTGGAACTCCGGAAGCAGCCAGTAACCTATTTCGGTGCGGCGGTTGGGCTTGTCGGTAAAATGAAATCCAACCAATCCGCAGAAAACGGCGTTTTTCTCTATCTTGAAAACGAGGTCGCGGTTCTCGTACGGAACCGAAAGAACCCCGGAAAGGAAAGCCTCTTCGTCAGCAACCTGTTTCATCGAGTCGACGAACGGCAGCCACGTTCTCAAATACTCCCGGTGCGAATCTACAGCCCGGAAAATCACCTCCGCGTCGTTTATCGTCACCTCTTTTATCACTACATCCGTATCGATTTGCGCCGTATACATCTTATTTCTTCTTTTGTGCGGCGGCAGCGCGCCGGTAATTAATCAAATTGA
The DNA here is from genome assembly GCA_020860905.1 of Parabacteroides sp. Taxonomy (GTDB): domain Bacteria; phylum Bacteroidota; class Bacteroidia; order Bacteroidales; family Tannerellaceae; genus Parabacteroides_B. The sequence continues at coordinate 13,017 of JAJBTJ010000304.1, forward strand.
AGACGCCGCAAAGCGCTACAATGGCCCCTATCAGGTAATGCTGCATGTAAAAATTCCCGATACTCACCAGCATACATA
>JAJBTJ010000257.1 GCA_020860905.1 Parabacteroides sp.
GTTTTCATAGCGATGAACAGATAAAAAGGACAGCCTGAAACCGGTTTTATCCGGACAAGCTGGGAAAAAGTGCCTATTTACCGAAATTCCGGATGTAGATAACTTTTTTTTGATTTTTGTTAGTACGTTAATCGGTTTAAATGAAACGCCTCGATGAAATGCAAGACCCCGAGCTTACTATCGACCGGGCTATGGCTCGAGTATAAAGCGTTCGGTTATTCCGGCAAGTAGATAAACCAGCGGTTAAAATCCATCGAAATCCGGAAGGATTTAACCGATGAGTGGCGAAAAAGAGGGCTATGAGAAGGTGTTCAGTTTGCCATGCTTACGGGACTTGCTTGTCGGATTTATGCGTGTAAAAAAAGCAAAAGCGCTGTAATATATTGTATTACAGCGCTTTTTGTACACCCGTGGGGAGTCGAACCCCAATCGTCGGAACCGGAATCCGAAATTCTATCCATTGAACTACGGGTGCGTTTCCTGAAAACGTTGGCAAAAGTAAAAAGAAACTTTGATTAAAACAAGCGGTTCGGGCCGATTCTTTTAAGAAAGCGTATTTTTTTCATTCCGGTAAAGTGCGGGAAATAATAAATTGCATGTATATAAACCTGGTTCTCTTCCATTTTGCAAATAAAAAACAGTCTACTATTGTGTTTTTGCTATAAATTTATACCTTTGCTTCAAAAAAGCGAAGAGACTAAAAAAACACATCCATAGATATGAGTTATTTGATTAAGCCGTCCGGTTACAAAGCCGTGTTGAACCTGGCCCAAACCGAGATGGGGATTAAGATGATAAAAGATTTTTTTCAGCAGAACTTATCGTCGGAACTGCGCTTGCGGAGGGTTACGGCCCCTCTTTTCGTATTGAAGGGAATGGGGATTAACGACGACCTGAACGGTACCGAGCGCGCCGTATCTTTCCCTATCAAAGACCTGGACGACGCAAAAGCCGAAATCGTGCACTCGCTGGCTAAATGGAAACGGCTTACCCTGGCCGATTATCATATCGAGCCCGGATACGGCATTTATACAGATATGAACGCTATCCGTTCCGACGAAGAGCTGGGCAACCTGCATTCGCTCTATGTCGACCAGTGGGACTGGGAACGTACCATGAACGAAAACGAACGCAACCTCGGTTTCCTCAAAGAAGTGGTGCGCCGTATTTACGCGGCCATGGTGCGTACCGAGTATATGGTGTACGAAATGTTTCCGCAAATCAAGCCGGTACTCCCGCAGGCTATCCATTTTATCCATTCGGAAGATTTGTTGCAACGGTATCCCGGTTCTACCCTGAAAGAACGGGAAGACGCCATAACTAAGCAATACGGCGCCGTGTTTATTATCGGCATCGGCTGTAAGCTGAGCGACGGGAAAAAGCACGATGGCCGCGCTCCCGACTACGACGACTGGTCTACCGTAGCCGATAACGGACAGGTGGGCCTCAATGGCGATTTGCTGGTATGGAACGATGTGCTGAACCGCTCGCTCGAGCTCTCCTCGATGGGCATCCGGGTAAATAAAGAAGCGCTTCTGCGCCAGCTGGAAGAAACCCGTACGGAAGAAAAGAAAGAACTGTATTTCCACAAACGCTTGCTGGGGGGCGAGTTACCCCAGAGTATCGGCGGCGGTATCGGCCAATCGCGGTTGTGCATGTTTTATTTGCGCAAAGCCCATATCGGCGAAATCCAGGCCAGTATCTGGCCCGAAGAAATGCGGCGGGAAGCATTGGCCGCCGGAATGCATTTGATTTGAATAACCTGTTATAGTAAAGAGTAACGTGTATGAATGTAGCGATAGAAGAAAGCTGGAAAGAACGATTATCCGGTGAATTCGAAAAAGAATATTTCCAACGGCTGGTTTCGTTTGTAAAGGAAGAGTACCGCCGGGGAAAGGTATATCCTCCCGGCTCCAATATTTTCCGGGCGTTCGACGTATGCCCGTTCGATAAGGTAAAAGTGGTAATTCTCGGGCAAGACCCGTACCATGAGCCCCGCCAGGCGCACGGATTGAGTTTCTCGGTGCAGGACGGCGTTCCGTATCCTCCTTCCCTGATTAATATCTTTAAAGAAATAGAGTCCGACTTGGGTAAGCCGGTGCCTGAAAGCGGCGACCTTACCCGTTGGGCGGAGCAGGGGGTGTTGGTGCTCAACGCTACCCTGACGGTGCGGGCGCATCAGGCCGGCTCGCACCAGAACAAAGGCTGGGAAGAGTTTACGGATGCCGTGATTCATCGTCTGGCCGAAGAACGCGAGCACTTGGTGTTTATTTTATGGGGGTCGTACGCACAACGGAAAGGTGCCTTTATCGATACGAGCAAACACTTGGTGTTGAAATCGGCCCATCCCTCGCCCTTGTCGGCATTTCGCGGTTTTTTCGGTAACAAGCACTTCAGTAAAGCCAACGAATACCTGGTCGCCCATGGCATAGAGCCTATCGACTGGTAAGGGCCGGACGGCGGTTCTGATAAAATAAGCAGAAGAGGCGCAGCATTTTTCAATCGGAACAATTGAAAAACGCTGCGCCTTTGTATAATAACCGGGCTGCGCTGTACCGGCAGGAAGAAGGGTACCGGACTCCTGTTCCTTGCCGGAACGGCAGAAAATTTTCTCCCCCGTTTTTCTATTTCTTTGTATCCGGATTCGTTTGCCGCCGTCGGCGGCAAGTTAGATGGCGACGGTGGCAATTAAGCCGCTGACGCCGGCAAACAAAAAACGCAGCAGGTTTGCGGTGAAATTTCCCCGGTTCCTGCAATTCGGCCGTACGGGCATGAAAACGTTACCTGCCAGTTCTCAGTACAGCACGTATTTTTCTCTTGTTTTCCTGTATTTGTCCAGTGCCGGTTTCCAGCTTGCCCGGATTTCGTCTTCGTTCATTCCTTTAACGATTTGCCAGCGCAGCGTTTTTGTTCCCGCCAGTAAATCGAACCATTGCGGGCGGCTGAAAAAGAACGCTTTCCCGTTGCCTGATTTTTCATAAAACTCCAGGAAGAAACGCAACGACAAGCCCCCCTCGAACGGGTATCCTCTCAAATCCGTCCCGTAACAAGTTTTCCCCTTATGAAGCGAATTCTTATCGAAACCCTCCAACGCTTCCGGCGTAAAAACGTACGAGCCGTATTTCGGGTCGGGGTAGCCGATTACCTGGAAAGGGTAATACGTTCCGCGCCCCACACTGATGTTCGTCCCCTCGAAGAAACATAAAGAAGGATACAGCCGGATAGCCTGGTCGTTAGGTAGGTTAGGCGAAGGTTTAACCGGTAGCCAGTACGGGGCCCCGTGTTTCCAGTTTTCTACCGGCACTACCGTAAGCCGGCATGTATCGGGTGCACAAGCCAGCCAGCCTTCGCCGTTAATCATCCGGGCCAATTCGCCTACCGTCAAGCCGTGCAGTACCGGAATCGGATGCATCCCTACGAACGAGCGCTGCGCCGGCTCCAGTACGGGGCCGTCGATAAAATCGTTCGGATTGGGCCGGTCGAGCACCACGAACGCCTTGCCGTTCTCCGCACAAGCCTCCATTACGTAGTGCATCGTACTGATATACGTGAAAAAGCGGGCCCCCACATCCTGGATGTCGAATACTACGAGGTCGACATCCGTTAATTGGGCAGCCGAAGGCTTTTTGTTTTTACCGTAAATCGAGATAATCGGCACGCCGGTACGAAGGTCGCGGCTGTCGGCCACCTCTTCGCCCGCATCCGCCTGTCCGCGGAAACCGTGCTCGGGAGCGAATACCTTGGTAACCCGTATTCCATGCGCCAGCAACGTATCGAGCAGGTGCGTATGCCCGTCGCTTAGCAGAGACGTTTGGTTTACTACCAGCGCCACCTGCTTGTTTTTTAATAGAGGAACGAGTATTTCCATCCGGTCGGCCCCTAAGCGCACCGCAGAGCGTGCCTTTAGCCGCGAAGGCATAAGTAAAAACAGGCAGCACAGAACGGCGCATAAAATCCGGAGGGTCGTCCGGGCCTGTTCCCGATTAAATAAAGTATCCATTTTTCAATTCTTTTTTCTTCTGTTCCGATAGTGAATCGGCCATTTTTCAACCGGCACAAATATACATAATATGTAAGGATTCCTTACATTTGTATCCTGAATTAATTAAAGACGCCTGTATGAATCCGTTAGATATAATCCGCACCCATTACGATACCGATAGCGATTGTTATGCCATCTTGCTCGCCCACAGCCGCGACGTGGCCGATAAAGCGCTGGAAATAGCCCGGATGCACCCCGGGATGAACCTCGACTTGCCGTTTATCGAAGAAGCGGCGCTGCTGCACGACCTCGGAATCGTGTATACCGATGCGCCGGATATCGGCTGCCACGGCATGGCCGATTATATCTGCCACGGTTATTTAGGAGCCGAAATACTCCGGAAAGCGGGCTTTCCCCGGCATGCCCGCGTATGCGAGCGCCACACCGGCACCGGGCTTTCGCTGCGCGATATCGAAGCGCGCGACTTGCCTGTTCCCCACCGGGATATGCGTCCGGAAACACTCGAGGAGCAACTGATTTGTTTTGCCGACAAATTTTTTTCCAAAACCAAGCTGCATACGGAAAAACCGGTCGGGAAGATACGGGCCGGACTGGCCCGGTACGGAACCGAGTCGGTAGCCCGGTTCGATAACTGGCATAAACTCTTTTTAGGGGAATAAAACACCCATTATAGGCCAAATTGTTATACATTTGCGAGCTATAACTGCAAAGTCGAACTGAATGTTTCTAAAAAATAATGCCATTATCACGCTCCTCTTTACTCTTTTGGGGATTATCCAGATGCACGCGCAACAACCGGAGCAGTCTGTATTTCCCGTAGTGAGCCTGGAGGAAAATGTATTATTTCAAAACGACTCGCTGGTAATTAGCGCCGATTCCATTGCCATCGCCCCCGATACCATCGTGGTGGTAACCGATACCGTTCGCCGTTCCCAGAACGCGCTCGACGCTCCGGTGGCGTATCAGGCGAAAGACTCTATCCTGATGACGGCGGGCAATATGGCTTATCTTTACGGCGACGGCAACGTGAAGTACGAGCAAATAGAGCTCCAGTCGGAAGAAATCACGCTCAGCCTCGACAGCAGCCTGGTATTTGCCAAGTTCGGCCTCGACTCGGTGGGCGAAGAGTTCGGGTATCCGTTGTTCAAAGACGGCGACCAGAAGTACGAAGCCAAAACCATGCGCTATAATTTCAAAACCAAGAAAGGGTATATTACCGACGTGATTACCCAACAGGGCGAAGGGTATGTAACCGCCGGCCAGACCAAAAAGCTGGAAAACGACGATATGTTCATGCTGGGCGGTAAGTATACCACCTGCGATAACCACGAGCATCCCCACTTTTATATTCAGTTGACCAAGGCGAAGGTGCGGCCGAAAAAAAATATCGTAACCGGCCCGGCTTACCTGGTGCTTGAAGACGTGCCGCTGCCGTTAGGGCTCCCGTTCGGTTTTTTCCCCTTCTCGAGCACGTACTCGTCCGGGGTTATCTTCCCTACGTTCGGCGAAGAGTCGGCGCGGGGATTCTTCCTGCGCGACGGGGGATATTATTTCGCTTTGAGCGATTACATCGACCTGGCGCTTACCGGCGAAATCTATACAAAAGGCTCGTGGGGGCTGCAAGCGCGCTCCAGCTATAAAAAGCGGTATAAGTTCTCCGGGAATTTCAATATCGCTTACCTGATAACCAAGTTGGGCGACAAGGGATTGCCGGATTACAGCAAAACGAAAGACTTCAAGATTACCTGGACGCATACGCAAGACTCGAAAGCCAACCCGTACCGTACTTTCTCGGCCAGCGTGAACTACGGGTCTACCTCGTACGACCGCAACCAGATTAATAACCTGTATAATTACGCCAACACCAACAACACGAAAGCGTCGACCATCAACATCACCCAACGTTTCCCTAATTTTCCGTTGTCGTTGTCGGCCAACATGAGTATTACCCAGCGTACGCAAGACTCGTCGATTAACATTACTTTTCCTTCGCTCACGATTGCGCTCACCCGTATTTATCCTTTCAAGCGGAAAAGCGCCGTGGGAAAAGAGCGCTGGTACGAGAAAATTTCGTTCCAGTACAACGGCGAGCTCCGTAACTCGATTAATACGAAAGACAGCCTGTTATTCAAGTCGAACCTGATTAAAGACTGGCAGAACGGAATGAATCACTCGATGGCCGTGTCGTCTACGTTCAACGTTTTCAAGTATCTCAATATCTCGCCTACCGTGAATTACCGCGAACGGTGGCTTACCCACAAGGTACACCAGCGAATCGACCCCGAAACGAAACAGCTCACTCCCCGCGATACCGTGTGGGGATTCAACCGGATTTACGATTACGATGCCTCGGTTTCGTTGTCGACCACGTTATACGGTTTTTTTAAGCCGCTTCCTTTCCTGGGCGATAAAATACAAATGATACGTCACCGGTTCGAGCCCCAGGTTTCCATCAGCGGTGCGCCCGATTTCGGCGACCCGCGGTACGGATACTACGAAACGGCTACTTATATGGACGAGAACGGCGAGGTGTACATGCAGCCATATTCGCCTTTTTCCGGTCAGTTGTTCAGCGTACCGGGCCAGGGAAAGCGGGGAACCGTGAGCATCAGCGTGAGCAATAACCTCGAAATGAAGGTGAAGACCGACCGTGATTCCACCGGGTTCCGCAAAATCAGCCTGATAGATAACCTTACGTTGGGAATCAATTACAATATGGCGGCCGACTCGTTTAAATGGAGCGACATTTCGGCTTCGTTGCGGCTGAAGCTGTCCAAGCAGTTTACCCTCAACCTGAACGGAACGTTCGATACTTATACGTATAAGCTGGCCGAGAACGGGGTGAGCGGCGTAAAGGTGGATAAGCCCCGTTGGAGCGCCGGCAAAGGCATCGGTCGTTTAAAGCAAACTTCTACCAGCTTTTCGTATACGTTTACCCAGGATACGTTTAAAAAATGGTTCGGAGGAAAAGAGGGAAAAGACGAAAATTCGTCCGGCTCCGATACGGGTACCGATATGGAAACAACCGGCACGGAAACGGAAACAGAGGTGGCGAAAAGCGGCGGCCGGCTGCGCGGTAAAAAGGAAAGCGAGGGTGATTTCGACAGCGAGGGGTATATGATTAACAAGGTGCCGTGGAGCTTGTCGTTCAATTACGGCATGAGCCTGGGGTACGACATGAGCAAGTTCAATCCGCAAAACCTGGAATATAAATATAAGATTACCCATTCGCTCGGGTTTAACGGCAATATACAGCCAACCAAGGGGTGGCGTTTCAATTTTAATGCCACCTACGATTTCGATGTTAAGAAAATTTCGTATATGAACTGCTCGATTAGCCGCGATTTGCATTGCTGGCAGATGTCGTGTAATTTTATCCCGGTAGGACCTTACAAGTCGTATTCGTTCAATATCTCCGTAAGCTCGTCTTTGCTGAAAGACCTGAAGTACGATAAGCGGAGTACGTATCGCGACAGTATGCAGTGGTATTAAACATCTGCGGTTGTTATTTTTTTGCGTTCTCCCGCTCTTCACCGCATTTCATAGAAGGCCGGTTGCGTTTTGTAATACGGCGGAATCAAATAAATTATCCGGAAAGCAGTGCTTTTCCGGATGAAAGCAAAAAAAGCATCCCTGCCGTAAAAGGCGATAAAACGAGTCGTTCTATCCGGCGGTAAAAAACAGGAACACAGCGCTATCGTTCTAACAGATTCGATAGCGCTGTGTTCCGTTTATTCCTGCGAATGCGTAAGGCGTTTGTTCATTCCTCCGCCCCGGTTTTCTTTTACCGATTGGAAACCGGTTGCAGCTATTACTTACTTTCCAGTTTCAGCGAGGCGCCTTTTACCCCTTTCGCCGAAGCCTCGAATACGATAGTTCCCGGTTTATCGCCCGATTGTACGATAGCCGTCAGCATGCCACTGAACAACGGCATCCGGGGCTCGTGGAATATATAGGTACAGGCCGCATCGCCGTTGGCGGCAGCCCGGTAACTACCGGCACCTTTCACATTGAACGAAACCAGCCGCGAGTCGTCCGGGCATAGGTTCCCGTCTTTATCCACCACTTTAACCGTGATAAACGAAAGGTCTTTCCCGTCGGCATCCAACCGGGTACGGTCGGCACTCAGCTCGATGTGATGCGGCTTGCCGGCCGTACGCATTTCTTTTTCCGCTACCGCCTTGCCGTCTTTATCGTATGCAACCACCTTGACGGTTCCCGGTTCGTACCTCGTATCCATCCACATCAGGCGGTACCGTTTCAGGCGCTTCAGCGAAGCGGCATCCTCCTTGCTTCCGCTGTTCTCTACCGTAACCGACAAATCTTTCGTGCGTTTCCCCTGGCTTTTCCCGTTGATAAAGAGCTCGGCCGAGGGATAGTTGGTGTATACGAACACCGGCGTGACTTCACCTTCGCGGCCTTTCCAGTTCCAGTGGGGAAGAATATGCAACGTTTCCTTTTCCTTGTTCCAGTGGCTGCGGTACAGGTAATACCGGTCTTTAGGGATACCCGCCAGGTCGACAATGCCGAACAGCGAACTGTGGCTGGGCCAGTCGGTATAATACGGAGTAGGCTCGCCCAGGTAGTCGAAACCCGTCCATACGAACTCGCCGATGCAATACGGCAAATCTTCGTGCTGGATAAAGTCGTCTTCCGGTACGTTCGACCACCCGCAGTGCTCTACATCGTATCCCGAGCTCTGGTGGTCGTCGTATTTTGCCATCGCTTTCCTTTCCACCGGGAATTTGTATACGCCGCGCGAGCTTACCGTCGAAGCGGTTTCGCTACCCAGTACGATTTGTTGCGGCAGTTTTTTATAGGCTTCTGGATACATGTGCGGACGGTAGTTGAAACCCGCTACATCCATTACGGCGGCGAAATTGTTGTTGATAACAGCCTGCGGCTGGTCCATTCCCTGGGTAACCGGGCGCGTCGGGTCTTCACGGTGACAAATATCCTGTAAAAAGCGGCTTACTTTCGGACCGCCTTCGATATACTGGTCGGGCACTTCGTTTCCGATACACCACATCACCACGCTCGGATTGTTGCGGTAATGATGAACCAGGTTCGTGAGGTCTTTTTTCGCCCATTCGTCGAAATACAGGTTATATCCGTTCTTGCATTTGGGGTTCTTCCATTCGTCGAACGTTTCGGCCATAACCATCATACCCGCCTCGTCGCACAAGCGAACCAGCTCGGGGGCAGGCATATTATGCGAAGTGCGGATGGCATTGCATCCCATATCCTTCAATATGCGCAACTGGCGGCGGATAGCCGCTTCGTTCACCGCTCCGCCCAGCGGGCCCAGGTCGTGGTGCAGGCATACGCCTTTGAATACGGTACGCTTGCCGTTCAGGAAAAATCCCTTGTCCGGTACGATTTCGATCGAGCGGATGCCGAAGCGGGTGGTATATTCGTCTTTCAGCACGTCGCCTTCGTACAGTTTCGTAACGGCGCTGTATAAAACAGGCGTTTCCGTATCCCATAATTCCGGATTCTTTACCACAAACGTTTGTTCCGCTACGTTCCCGTCGTATTCGCTCAGCGAGGTCGATTCCGTAGCTACCGTACGGTTATCCTTGTCTTTGATTTCGGTGCTCACTCTGTATTTTTCCGCAGCAGTGTGCGACGGGCGTACCACGGTGGTTTTCAGGTTTACTTTCGCGAATTCGGGTGTAATCACCAGCGTGGTTACATATGTGCCCCATGTCGGGATATGCGCGTTTTCGGTAACGATTACATGCACGTTCCGGTAAAGGCCCGCGCCGGGGTACCACCGCGACGATTCGGGATAGTTTTCCAGGCGTACGGCCAGCGTGTTCTCGCCGTTCTTTACATACGGGGTGATGTCGAAATGAAACGAATTGTAGCCGTAAGGCCAGTAACCGGCCTCTTGTCCGTTCACATATACGCGTGCGTTGCTCATGGCGCTGTCGAAAAGAATCGTCACTTTTTGCCCGTCCGTAAACCGGGGTAATCGGAATTTCGTGCGGTACCAGCCCGTGCCTACGAACGGTAAACCGCCGGTGCGGCCGGCATGTTCCAGCGCTTCGGTTTGCCCGTCCTGCGCAATCGCCACTTCCTGCACGTCGTTACGCGAGTTGAAAGGCCCGTAAATAGCCCAGTCGTGCGGTACGGTAACGTTTTGCCAGCCGGCGTCGTTAAACTCGGTTGCGGAAAAGCCGGGATTGTCGTTGCGGGTGAATTTCCAGTTCTTCTCGAGCCGGAACTCCTGGCGCACCTGCGCGTTCAGCGTGGCCAAACAGCATAAACATCCTGCTATCACTGCTAAATACGTTTTTTTCATGTACTGTGAGGGTATTAAATTAAACTGTTACGGCAAATATACATTTTTTTCCGCTATCCGTCGTTATTTTTACTGGGGCAAGCGTATAATAAAGCACGTTCCGCAGCCCGGTTCCGATTTTACATGCAGCTGTCCGCGGTGGCGCCGGATAATCTGCCTCGACAAGCTCAGCCCAATACCCGATCCGTTTTCCTTGGTGGTAAAGAAAGGTACGAAAATATCTTCCTGCATTTCTTTCGGAATGCCGGGTCCGTTGTCTTTTACCTGGATTACTAATTCCTGAACCAGGGTAGCGGTGATATGGAGGGTGGCGTCCGGCGTTTTTTCGAGAGCTTGTATCGCGTTTAGCACTAGGTTGTGAAATACCTGGCTTAACAGCGTTTCGTCCCCTTTGACGTAAGTGGCGGCCGGCGCCACGTAACAATGCCAGGCAATGCCGGCCCGCTCCAGTCGGGGCGTAACCAGCTCCTTCAGTTGTTCGAGCTGTTTCCGCAGGTTGTACGGTTTGATGGAAGGAACCTGGAGAAACGAAAGCCTGCGGTACGAATCGGTAAAGTTAATCAGGTTACAACCCTGTTCCCTTACCGTTTTCAATCCCCGCAGGGTTTTTTCGACGACCCGGTCGGTTAGTTCGCTTGCCGGCCTGGGAATGCCGCCGGTTTCGAAATAAGAGGTAAGCGTGCCCGACAACGAAACGATGGGAGCGATGGAGTTCATAATCTCGTGCGTCAATACATGCGTGAGCTTCCCCCACGCCTCGGATTCTTTCCGGTTCAGGCTTTCGTCGATGTCTTGCAGCGAAAGCAAGGTGAGCGTTTCGTCTTTCAGTTTCACCCGGTTGAGCGATACCACGAGTTGCCTTTTTTGCCATTCGTCGGTTATTTTCATCAGCGACGAGCCCTTTTCGGTCGCCTCTTGCAGGATAGCCGGGAAATCAGGGTCGATAAGCGCCAGTTCGTACCGGTAAGTCAGCGAAGAACGTCCGAGCAGCTGGAGCGCCGCATTGTTTACCGTGCGGATTTTACCGCTTTGGTCCCAGGCGATTAATCCGCCGGGCACCTGCTCGAGCAGCGCTTTGTAAAAATGCTCTTTTTGCTGGCTTTGGTATTTGGTTTCCGTAATCAGCCGGTTGATGCGGTTGAACGTTTTATTCAGCGCCACCTGTTCGCCGGTAAGGTTGATTTCCGGGAAGATAAGAGTCGACTCGCCATTTTCGATCGCATCGAAAAAAAGGTTGATTCGCCGGTTCGTGCTATTCAGCCGTTGTACCAGCCGGAAGGCGAGAAACAACACGAGCACCAGCCCGATGCAACCTAAAATAACGGCACGCCCGGAAACGATTCCCAGCAACGAAACCACGCCCAGTAAGATGATTAGGCCGAGTTGCAGGATAATTTCTATATAAATACGTTTACTGTACATGGTGCAGGAGTCTTCATCCGGGTAGGTTAAAGGTTAAACCGCTTGATTTTGTTATAAAGCGTTTGCCGGCTGATGCCTAACTGTTCGGCCGAAGCCCGCAGGTTCCCGTTGTTTTTCGCAATGGTCGCCTCGATTACGTTCCTTTCTATTTCCGTCAGGTTCGGATTTTCGGTGAGCGCGAGTCCTTTCGGTTGCTTTACGAAAATCGAGTTGGCTTTGATTTCGTTCCCTTCGCACAAGATAACCGCCTTTTCGATGGTATGCTGTAACTCGCGGATATTTCCCGGCCACCCGTACGCTTCCATCTTTTTCCGGGCCTGCTCCTGGAGCTTTATTTCCGGCCGTTTGTACCGGGCGATGTATTTTTCAAGGAAGAAATCGATAAACAGGGAAATATCTTCCTTCCGCTCGCGTAGCGGCGGCAGTTCCAGGTGGATGGTATTGATGCGGTAAAGCAAGTCTTCGCGGAAACAGCCCTGTTTTACCGAGGCGACGAGGTCGCGGTTGGTGGCCGTAATCAGCCGCAGGTCTACCGGAATCTTTTTATTGCCGCCCACCCGGGTGATTTCCCGGTTTTGCAGGGCCGCCAGCAGTTTGGCCTGTAGCGGAAACGAAAGGTTCCCGATTTCGTCGAGGAACAACGTGCTTTGGTGAGCAGCCTCGAAGCGGCCCGGCCGGGTTTCTCTCGCGTCGGTAAAAGCCCCTTTCTCATGCCCGAACAGCTCGCTTTCGAACAACGATTCGCTCAAGGCGCCCATATCTACGCTCACCATTTCTTTTCCGTTGCGTAGCGATAACCGGTGGATTTCGCGCGCCAGCATTTCCTTTCCCGTGCCGTTTTCGCCGGTAATCAGGATGTTCGCGTCGGTTTTGGCCACCTTGGCCACTGTTTTCATCAGGCTTATCATGGCAGGCGACTTCCCTGTCATCAAAGCCGGCCCGGTTTTCCGGGCGGCAACCGGCGGTTGGTTCCGGAGCGACTCGGCGAGCATACTCTTTATCACGTCGATTAATTTGGCATTGTCCCACGGCTTGAGAATAAAATCGGCCGCGCCGTTTTTCAGCGCCTTTACCGCCAACTCCACATCCCCGTACGCCGTGAGCATAATCACCGGGATACCGGCGTTACTTTCGCGGATGCGGCTCAGCCAGTACACCCCCTCGTTCCCGTTGTTCACACCCGCTTTAATATTCATGTCCAGCACGATTAAATCCACCGGAGTGGATTGCAACAGCG
>JAJBTJ010000081.1:0-231 GCA_020860905.1 Parabacteroides sp.
GGGATTTGCGAAGATTCATAAAAAAAATTGCTTAGCTTTGTGATACATAAGAGAAGTCTCTTAAAGTTGGCCGCCTTATCAAAATAGCAAAATCCTGTAAATCAGATTGACTGCTTAGTTTACTGCGGAAGTGGTATTGAGACAACTATTATAAATTTCTTAATTTTACATAGTATATTACTGAGTAGACTACGGAGGTAGTCTTAAGCTGACTAATATACAAATATGAAT
>JAJBTJ010000081.1:241-12927 GCA_020860905.1 Parabacteroides sp.
TCTTTGAGTGATATTTGTATTGCGGATGTTGGATTGAGTCGATATATATATAATCCATAATTAGTAAATATTTTGACTGCTTAGTCTACTGCGGAAGCGGTATTGAGACAAATTTCTTCGCTCATTTTGAAATTCTTTTGCGGTTATTTACCTACTATGGAATAAGTTCACGGATTAAAAAACCTATCTCAAACCTCAACTATACATCCGACGTGAAAATGAAATTTCAGATTAAGGTTAGCGTTTAGCCCCATGGATAAACCCCACAAACAGAAGAAATAAAATCCGGTAAGAATAGTACACTATCCACAAACTAAAAGGAAGGAAATAATCTAAAGAAACAAGTAAAACCAGTGAAACGACAACCCGCTGTCCGGCACAAGGCAAGAGAGGCAGCAAAGTTGAAATCCTGTTTTCGTAGTTGCTTTGCTGCCTGCTCATAAGCCATTCTTTCAGTTCCGGAAATGCGGGAGTGGCGGTAATTCCCCCATCTTCTACCTTATCATGTATAAGCGTATCGAACATGGAATCGCGGACACCTCCGGTTACCTACATACTCACCGGATTATTACCAGGCATACCGCTTCCATGGACTTTTATCGTCAGTCAGCAATTCGTCAGCCGTATCTTTCATAACGGAGTTATACGAATTCTTGCCACCCCATAGCGAACGGCCGATAACGTAACTCATTGCCAGGTCTTTCCACGATGAAAATTCTTTGCGTGCCAATTCATAAGCAACATCGATATACTTCCACGCCCCGGCTTCGGTTAGGTAACCCATTTCGCAGCAGGCACGTGCAAGGAAACAGATACGTCCGGCATCCCAACCGGCCACGCCGTAACTCTTCAAATCCTCTTTGTGGGCGATGACTTGGCATGTTACCAATTCGTCATACGTTTCCTGTAAGTTCTGAAACTGGGAAACAATCTTGTCGTAATCCTCCTGCGAAGTCATATGCTGCTGAAATATCTCATCCTGCGCCTTCGGGTCATCCGACAAGAAAGCCTGCCAGACAAACGGGAAATAGTAACGGAATCCCTTCTGACAAAGATAATCGAGCTCTTCTTTCGCCTCGGCCGTACTGTCGATGCCCCACCATTCACTCAATATCTTAGGCAACATATCCGGGATGCCCGTCTCGATCGAGTTTTGATAAGCTCCCTGTTGCGAGGCATACAATGCTCCGACAGCAATCTTTTTACACTGTTCGTCGTTCAGTGTGGATTGGGGGTTCAGGCATATACCTTGAAATGCCCTCCGGATTTTCCGAATAAATGCAAACGCGCCTTTACCTTTTTTAAAAAGCCAGGTTCCTCCTACTACTGCGGCGATAGCTACCGCAATCCACAAATCGTTATCCATAATTCAATTATCTTGTTATTTATCCCATGCGAGCTGTTTCCAAGGCGACTCTTCGTTCTCCAACAGAACAGAAACGATTTCATAGGCCGTTTCGCTGTCGTCAGGCTCTCCATGCCATACGCCGCGTCCCAACACGAAACTCCGTCCGTATTCCGCCCACGAAGAAAAATACCGTTTGGCTACTTCGACCGCCTGCTGCATAATTTCCCACATCTCGCCTTCCGCGATGTAGCCACACAAATACGCCCAACGCCCTACATTGACCACACGAACCAAATCCCATGCGATAGCCGTTTGCGGGATGTTCTTTTCCGTACAGTATCCGTTTTCCAGCATGTCCTTTACAATCAGGCATACGTCTTCCATTTTGCTTTCTTCGTTGTCATATTCTTCTTCCGGGATGTTTCCCGATCCATGTTCACGGAGAACTGCCAACGCATTATCGGCTCCGGCATGATGCCCTTCGTTCAACAGCCATTCCACGATTTCGAATGTCGACTCACGATCTGTTACTTCCCACCAGTTCTTTAATTGAGTCCGGATGATGTTCGTATCTATCTCGCTGTCGATGGCATCTACATATTCATCATTATAAACGAGCAACGGAGCTCCGAAAGCCAGCAGCCGAAGCTGTTCCGCATTCAATTCGCCGTTTCCGGCCCTGTTGATTTCCCAATCGGCATCAAAATCTTCCATCAGTCGGCCGAGAGCGGTATCGGTATCCTGAAGTTTTCCCGCAAGCGTACCATCCTCTATCTCCTGCATCACCTGTCCGGCATAAGCCATGTTCTGCCGGCAAGCCTGCGCCATTTCCTCCGGATCGATATCGCCTAACGTACCCATCGCAGCTTGCTGTGCCTGAATCTCCTCCAAATCAGGGACAGCGGCTTTCATCTGGGCCATAATCTGCGCCTGCATATCGTCCGTATCCGGCATCTGAAATCCCGGAATGTTCCCGAACATGGATTGCGCCTGTTCTATTGCAGCCTTGATAGTCGCATCCTGTGCGGCTTTTATCAACTCCTCCTGGCTTTGAGGCTCGTTTAACTTTTCTTTTGCCATATCCTTCCTTTTAAAATACAGTGACTGAATTATCCTTCCGCACCGGCGGATAACAATATTTCGACAATTTCATTGAATCCCCGCGCACCGGCATAATAAAGCGCCGTATGCTGAAGGTTATCTGTCCGGTTCACATCGGCTCCGCTTTCGACCAGCATCAACACAAAGTCGTTATGGCCTGTACGAGCCGCTATGATAAGCGGTGTTTCCCCTTGCTCGTTCTGAGTATCGATTCCGGCTTTCGCATCGAGCAATTCACGCCCCAGAAACCGGTTGCCCGACCGTGCCGCATAGTGCAGCGGGGTATTATTTCCACTGAGCAGACATTTATTCGTATCCGCCCCGGCATCTATCAACAACTTGGCAATCATCAGATTTCCTTTCAGGCAGGCGATTATCAGCGGCGTTTCGCCATTGTCGTTCGTTGCATCGAGCATCGTATCCGATGCAGCCAGCAATGTACGTACAACCTCCCCCTGAGCGTTATATACGGCCTGGTGCAAAGGGGTATTTCCCCTCGAATCCTTTGTTTCCGCATCCGTCAGCCGGGTGACGATTTCACGCAGGCCGTGGGCAGTAGCGTAGTCGATTGCCTTATGCCCGGTGTTGTCAGTCAACTCCGTATCGGCCCCCTTGTCCATCAGGTAAAAGGCGGCATCCATCCGTTTGTTATCCAGCAGGCAAATCAACGGAGTGCGTCCTTCGTGGTCCGTTGCATTCATATCCGCACCGTTAGCAAGAAGAAGTCCGATGATTTCTTTGTTTCCACTTCGCGCGGCAGCGTGCAGCGGCGTCTCGGCACGGTTGTTTACCAGGGTGGCATCCGCATCGCTGTCGAGCAGCAGGGCGACCATATCGCGATACCCTCTGAGGCAGGCGTAATAAAGTGCCGTATTTCCCTCGGCATCACGTTTGTTTACATCTATGCCGCCTTTCCGGAGGAATATCTGTACGATGCTTTTCTGCCCGTTACGGCATGCATGGAGAAATGTCAGGTTATTGTCCATAAGAGTCTGTTCAAACGTATTTCAATAAATAGTTGACTAATGCCTCGTCGTTTTTCCCGGCCGCGATGTCTATCGCGGTTTTACCTTCGTTATTTACGGCACCTATATCAGGGCACCCGAAATCGAACAGTATTCCGACAGCCTTTTTCGCGGCGGTATTTCCGGTACTTCCGGCGATGTAATGCAACACCGTGTTCCCCCATTGGTCGGTAGTATCCACGCCGGCACCCGCTTCCAGGAGAAATTCAAGTATTTCGGCATCTTCTTCGCTACAGGTACGGCCTTCATACGGATAGCCCCTCGGAAGTCCCGGATACAGAGGAATCCTACCGTCCCAGAAACATCCGCCATACAAATTCATAATCGGAGTTTGCCCTTGCTGATTCCTGGCATTTACGTCTGCCCCGATGCCAACCAGATAACGGATAGCCGCACATCCCAGCTCCGTGCCGGCACGACGACAAGCTAAAGACAAGGCGGTATTTCCCTCTTTATCGACTGCCTGCTCCGGTTGCCAACCGCACTGTATCATGAGTTGCAACATGGGCAAACATCCGTTTTTTTCTCCGCTTGTCTCTCTGTTTTTTCCTATCCACACCGCGAAAGCCGTCTGTTCGTCCGGCGATTTATAGTTCGGGTCGGCTCCGGCCCGCAACATCATTTCTGCGGCCTCGGTATTGTTCCAGAGCAGGGCACAGGCTAACGGAGAATTACCGTAAAAATCGTGCATCTTGCTCTCTTCGCATACAGTTTGCAACGCTACACCTGAGCGCAAAAGGGCGTCGAGGGCTTTCATATCCTTACAAGATAAAGCCTGAAAAATATCCAGACCGCCCATGAGGGCAGCCAGTTCGTCCGTTTCCGGATCTCGGCCGGATAGCAAGGCTCCTACCCATCTGGCTCCGTACTCCATAGCGACCTCGAAAACGGTTTTTCCACTGTTGCTCTTATCTTCCGGATCGAGTTGCCCGCTTTGCAAGAGCCTTTTTGCCGTTTCGTTGCATCGTGCCTCTTCTTCGCGCAGTTCTTCCAACTCGTGCCGTAGCCGCTCCTTTTCTTTGTCGGAATGCCACCTGTCCTCGTCGAAGCCCGCTATCGTCTGCTCCAGCCGGGTTATACCGGTTGCAACGCGACCAGCTACGTAGCAGGCTATATGCAGTGCGTTTTCTCCATTCATATCGGTGGAATCGAGCCGGGCACCCGAGTTTATGATGGCCGCAACCATTGCATGATGGCTGTTTCTCACCGCTTCCAGGAGTGCGTTAGTATCCCGGCCTGAACGGTCGACCCTGGCACCGTATTCCAGCAACAATTCTGCAATCGTACAGATGGCATTCTCGTCAAAGCCAGGATTACGATACAACAGGGCCAGTACGCATAGCGGGGTAAGCCCTTTGTTATCTTTCGCATTTACTTCGGCTCCCCGTTCCAGCAAGATACGGACAGCTTCGGCATCGGCAAACTCGCATGCCAAGTGCAGCGGTGTCCGGTTATACCAGGATTCGTCCCTGTCGTCTGTGGCAACTTCACGAAATGCGTTGAGAAGTTCAGCTTTCCGAACACGATACCCATGCAACTCGAATATCTCTTTACACGTTGTCATCGTTCATCCGGGCAATCTCATACCCTGCCGATTATTCTTCCATTTCGACCTTTCCCGCTTCATTGACTACGAACGGCACACTGTAATAATTCGTCCAGATATGTTTGCCGCGAACTTCCTCTCTCTCGTCTTTTTTGGTAAAATTCAATTTGAAAGTCTGTTTGAGCTGCTTATATCGGGCTTTATATTCATCCGTCCATCCGTTCCAAGCATCCTCATAGTTTTTCATAACAGGATCTATACCGAACGCAATCTCTTCTACCGATTTGAACACATATTGGTCACCGTCTTCCTCTTGGCTCAACAGTTCGCCTCCTTCCCCGAGAAGTGTACGGATACTTCCGGCATCCACTTTTTCGAGGTCTATCGGAGTGGTCAATTTATAAGAATAGTAACCGGCCCGTCCACTCTTTTCTGCCTCTCCGGGTACGAATTTACCTTTCTGCAAAACGATTGACAGACTGTAACTATTATCCTCTTTATCCAGGTAGTCGACATCGATCCGGTTCAGTACATTGTCGAGTTTACGGTCGCCGTCGTCTTCCTTCCAGGATAAACGATAGATTTTATACTCATCGAGGTTCACATTCGCCTTGACGACTTCTTTAATTTTGGCTACGCTTTCATCCGATGCCATGGCCATATCGCTTCCGCCGAATGAACAAGATGAAAAAGCAACTGCTGCTACGGGAATCACTAATAAGCTTTTCAAAAAATTCGTAATCATGGTATTTGTTTTTAGGTTGTTTGATATTATCCCAGTATAGAACGAAACTCTTCGTATTGCTCGCACGAATCGAAGTAGTTGGTTTCGAAAACGATATATTTATCCGGAAGGTCCACATGGCATTGGTGTTCTTCTTCGTCATCCTCTATTTTGCGGATATCCGAAATGAGAAACGAGTCGTACCCGACCTTTCTTTTTCTTGTCACAGGATAAGTTACCCGCCCACCATCGATTTTGATTGTAGCGCCTTGTGCAACAAGAGCGCGTGCCTTCCATACATCGAAAAAGGTAAATAGAAGAAGAAGGATTCCACCGATAATGAAAATAGTAGATAATACTTCCGGCGACAAAATATACGCCCTCCGGATACGAAGCCCGAAAGGAAAAATCAACGGTACGACAATCATCCCCACCCCAAATGCTAAATTCGTCAATTTATTTGTAAAGACGCTTTTGGGAGTATAGTTAAATGTTTTATGAATACTCCCGAACCTTTCTCTTTCCATATGATTCAATGAGTTAATGCATCTATAGACGCAAAGATATAATAAAAAAGCAAAAAAGTAACCGGTCGGTCACTTTTTTGCTTTTTTTAGTTTTGTCCTTCGTTTCAGTAACGAATCACTATAGTTTAACGTTACTCCTATTCTTTTATTGCTTTATAATTTGTCTATCCGCTTTTTGATTGCGGCTCTTCGGATACCTTTGGTTACCTACAATGCCGACAGTTGTTTGCCTTCTTCCATGCGGGTGTTGTTTTATAACATTGTAACTGCCATTCACCGAATGACATTGCCAAAGTTATAAAACTGCTCGAGAAAGTAAACGCATGTTTGTTTTTTATCTTTTTTTTGCACAACGAATCAGGGTAAGCAGGGAAGAGGTGCCGAACAGAGCGCTGTTTAAGATTTTAATAAGGAGTAAACGGCATGTAAATGTTTGGCAAGCCGCACGGTATCCAGTCCGCCGAGAAAGGCCATTTCAAAAGACAACCCCATGTAAACCTGCCGGAACATAACTACCGCTTCTTCCACATCCACCTCTTTTCTCAGTTCTCCGGTATCTATCGCACGCCGTATGGCAGCACGCCAATAAGCATAATCGCTGGCTGCCAGGTTACGGAGTTTTTCTTTTGCGTCGGGATCATATTGAATCAGTTGAAACAGAAAATGAAAATATTGGGCGTGGTACGAAAACTTTTCTTGCGCCACCTTATCATCCGCTACACCTATCAGATTGCCCAGCATATCCATCGTCCGTTGTACGCCATTCACGTACTCGTTTATAAATTCGGCAAACGTGCCGTTCGTTTCGGCGAACTTGTTCCGTGGGTTTTGCGTGCTGAACCAAAACTTATCCACTACGGCAATGAATAGTTCTTGTTTATTTTTGTAGTATTTAAAAATTCCGGCTTTCGACATGCCGAGCATCTTCCCAAGTTCCGCAAAACTGGCTTTCTCATAGTTCACGGACATAAACAGCTTGAACGCAGCTATCAGTAAATCATCACGGGTAATCTTCATATGGCAGCAGGCTTTTACATTTTCCAGTTCCCGAAAGTACGATTTTATTCACATACGAACCAAACAGATTAACAAAAATCAATCAGCGGCCGCCTTTCGTCCTGTCCGTTCCACTCAAAAATCGCCCTATAAAAACTTCCCCTACTTATTTCCTGTTTTCAGTCCGGATTCGTACATTCGTACCGGGTTATCCAAGCAAAGGAGCGCAAAGCATCCCACGCTGTTACTCACTTTCTACCTTTTATAGTAGTACGACAAAGGTAAAGCTATTACAGAAAAACAGATTCAAGTTGCCCCAAACGCACACCTTGCTAACCCTTTACCCCCGTAACGAAGAACGCCTCACCACCAGCCGCGCTTCCATTTCGACGGTTTGCGGAGCGCGTTTCTCGCCGGAACCGGCCTCTATCTCGCGCAACAACAGCGAAGCTACCTCCTCGCCGATAGGCAACGTAAGCTGGTCGACCGAGGAAAGCGCCGGCTCTACGAACTCGCAGAAAGGCTCGTTGGCGAACCCGATTACCGCCACCTGCTGCGGTACCGCTACGCCCGCTTCGCGCAACACATGCAACACACCCATGGCCGAAAAGTCGCCCGCGCAGAAAATCCCGTCGGGCAAGCAGCCCGACTGCACGAACTCCGCAGCCGCCCGCTTTCCCGTTTCCAGCGTAATGCCCGGACGGATAAGCGCTTCGTCGACCGGAAGACCGTAATCGCGCAGCGCCTGTTCGTAACCGTTGCGGCGGTCGCGGTACACATTCAGGTTTTGCGGGCCCTCCAGATGCGCGATACGCCGGCAACCCTGCTCCAGCAAGTGGCATACCGAACGGTACGACGACTCGAAATTATTTACTTCTATCTTATTTACCGCCAACCCCTGCGGCGTACGGTCGAAAAAAACAAGGGGTATATTTTTAGCCAGGAAAGGCTCGAAGTGACTGTAGTCGCGGGTTTCGGCAGCCAACGAAATAGCCAGGGCGTCGACCTTTTTCATCCACATGGCCCTGACAGCGGCTTTTTCGTTTTCGTACAATTCGTTCGACTGGGAGATAATCACGCTGTAGCCCGCCCCGACCGCCACCCGTTCGATGCCTCCGATTACGGAAGCGAAAAACGTACGGTCGATACGGGGCACCACCACGCCGATTACCGAACCTTTCCCCGTGCGCAGGTGATGCGCCACCGGGTCGGGATGGTAATTCATTTGCTCGGCCAGCTCGTGTACCGCCTCGATCATCTTCTTGCCGATTCGCGGGTTATTTTGCAAAGCCCGCGAAACGGTAGCCGGGGTGGTATGGAGCCGGCGCGCCAAATCCTGAAGCGTTACTTTTTTGTTATTCTCCACCGCCGTTAGTCGAACATGTGCCTGAACTTACTGAAAATCTTTTCCTTAATCGATTTCTTGGGCTGGAAGTTATCCGATTTCTCGAGCGACTCCATTATTTTCTTTTCGTCGGCCGAAAGCGTTTCGGGTATATAAATGCTCACATTCACCAGCAAATCGCCCGTGCCGTAGCTGTTTATCGAAGGCAGCCCCTTGTTACGCAACCGGAGCACCTTGCCGGGCTGCGTACCCGGGTCGATTTTCACTTTCGCGCGCCCGTCGATGGTAGGTACCTCTACCGTACCGCCCATGGCAGCCGTGGGTACGCTGAGCAACAGGTTGTACAACAAATCGTTTTCGTCGCGAATCAGTTCCGGATGCGGTTCCTCTTCCACCAGGATAAGCAAATCGCCGTTGATTCCGCCGTGGCGGGCCGCATTTCCTTTGCCGCTCATCGACAACTGCATCCCTTCGGCTACGCCGGCCGGGATATTGATGGTGATGATTTCCTCGTCGCGCATCACCCCTTCGCCGTTGCACTCGGCACACTTCTTGTTGATTATTTTGCCTTCGCCGCCACAGTTCGGACACGTGGTTTGCGTTTGCATCTGTCCCAGGATGGTGTTGGCGATGCGGGTTACGATGCCGCTTCCTTTACAGGTGGAGCAGGTAGTGTATCCGTCGGAGCCGTCGGCCCCGGTACCCTTGCAATGCGAACAGGGTACGTACTTCTTCACCTTGATTTTCTTTTCCACGCCGGTAGCGATTTCCTTGAGGGTGAGCTTTACCTTTACCCGGAGGTCGGAACCCCGGTTTACCCGGCGTCCGCCGCCTCCGAAACCGCCGAACCCACCGAAGCCGCCGAAATGACCGCCGAAGATGTCGCCGAATTGCGAGAAGATATCTTCCATCGACATGCCTCCGAAACCACCGCCCGAGGATGCCCCCCCTACTCCGGCATGGCCGAACTGGTCGTACCGCTGTCGTTTGGTGGAGTCGCTCAGCACATCGTAGGCTTCGGCCGCTTCCTTGAATTTTTCTTCGGCCTCTTTGTTTCCAGGGTTTTTGTCAGGGTGAAATTGAATCGCTTTTTTCCGGTATGCCTTCTTAATTTCTTCGAGGGTAGCCGTTTTGGCTACCCCCAGCACTTCGTAATAATCTCTTTTAGCCATCTTTGTTTACTTTGCTTATTCTCCCACCACTACCCTTGCATGCCGTATTACTTTATCGTTCAAGGTGTAACCGGTTTGCACGCAATCGAGCACTTTGCCCTTCAGGTCGTCCGACGGGGCGGGCACGGTGGCCACGGCTTCGAACTCCTCCGTGTCGAACGGGGTGCCGGGAGCGGCTTCGATGGGCTTCACTCCCTGCTGCGCCAGGTAGTTGGTAAATTTATTGTATATCAGTTCTACTCCTTCGGTACAGGCGGCGATGTCGTCGGTAGAGCGGATATTCTTCAAGGCGCGCTCGAAATCGTCGACTACCGGCAGCAAGCCTACCAGTGTTTTTTCGCCCCCGTTCTTAATCAGCTCGGCCTTTTCGCGCATGGTGCGCTTGCGGTAGTTGTCGTACTCGGCCATCAGCCGGAGGTACGAATCGTTCAGCTCGGCGCACTTCTTGTTGGCCTCGTCTAACTCGGCTGACACTTTGTCGGTTGCCGTTCCGGCATCTGCCGTAGTTTCCGGCGCGGACTGTTCATTTGTCATTTCGTCCTGGGATAACTGGGTTTCGGGCGCGGTATTTTCCGTTCCGGCCTGTTCCTTATTCTGTTTCATAAGCTATCTGTAGTTTTTTGTTACTATCTAATATACAAACACATGCAACAAATTGTTTCCGTTACGCCGTACGTAAATACACAATTTGTTGCCTGTTATCCGTTTATAAAGCAGCAAATATGCTGCCAAAAGGGGAAGAATTTGTAAAAAGAGTGCTATTTGCCGGGAGCTATTTCCGGCGTACGAGCCGGAATAACCATTTCGGAACGTTTTTCAAGCCCCAGGTAAACAAAAACGGCGTGGCGATTTCGAGTGCCGTGGGCAGCATGTCTTTAGCCATCGCCAAATAATCGGAAATACCGTGTTTGCCCGGGTCTTTTCCTTTATCTTTATGAGGAAGTAACGATTTCTTAGCCGAGGTTTTGGATTTTGGAAAAATCAGCGAAGACACGCCCGAAAGCAACATGCTGCCGGCATGATCCTGAACATACGATAAGCTGTCGGTCATCTCATCCTCTCTCTTCATACACTCCAACCGAATCTGTTCTTTTTCAAAAATCAGCTTCTCCAGCGGTGTCCGTAATCTGTCGTTCATTTGATTCGTCCTTTTTTTCATCGTGCGCCATCAAGGCGCCAATTACAACATTCAATATCTTTACCCGTAATTTATCTCTTACCAGCAGGATGATGCCGAAACAGAGGATGTATATCCCGGCCACGATGCCGAAGCCGGCCGCCGTGCTGTCCAGTACTTCACCCAGGAAAAACCCCAGTGCGATAAAGATAAATAATACGGAAAAAAAAGCCAGGAACAGCAGAACCAACCCGTACGAAAGGGTGGCGGTTAACTCGCCTACCCTTTCATACGTATTGAGTTTCAGGAGTTCCAGCCTGAGCTTCACGTAAGCTGTCAGGTCGTCTTTCAGCTTACCGAAGATAGTTTCAGCATTATTCTCCATACAACTTAATTAACTTTTATTCGGTGATGGCCCCCGATTCGCTTTTTACCTTGGCAATCGCGTCTTTAATGCCGTCTTTCACTTTTCCGTAGCCGTCGTTGATGGCATTCAGAATTTCGTCCTTTTTATCTGTCGATAAAACATACGTAACCGCAGCGCCTACAGCAGCACCGATCAGCAGACCTACTAATAAATTTCCATTTTTCATAACCTTTTGCTTTTAAGTTTCACTCAAATATAACTACTTTCACTTTACAATGGTTGTTTTATTAACATTATTTCTTAAACAAGCCCGGTGTGTGCGTTTTCATGCTTCCGGAGCGGGATTTTCGGCATTTGCGAGCGGCTTGGCAAACTGCGCGGCAGCCCAGTCGTTTTTAACCGTAACCCCGGCCGGCAGCAGGCCGTTGAGGCGGCACTCGGCTTGGATGGCCGGCACGTCGCGCGTATAAAACCCGCTTACGAACAGGCGGCCGCCCGGCTTCATGCAGGCGGCATACCGGCAGATGTCGTTCAGCAGGATATTGCGGTTGATATTGGCGAACACCACGTCGAACCGGCCGGCGCCGGCGAGCTGCTCCGCCCCGCCGAGCTTTACCTCGATGCCTTCCGCGCCGTTGATGCGGATGTTATCCAGGGCATTGGCATACGCCCACTCGTCGATGTCGACAGCCACCACCCGCGAGCATCCTTTCATGGCGGCCAGGATAGCCAGCACGGCCGTGCCGCAGCCCATGTCGAGCAATTCGCAGCCGGCCAAATCGAGCCCGAGCATTTCCGAAATCATCAGGAAGGTGGTTTCGTGGTTGCCCGTTCCGAAGGCCATGCGGGGGTCGATTACAATATCGTAGGGCAACCCGGGCGTTTTTTCGTGGAACGAGGCGCGCACCTGGCATTCGTTACCGATGCGGA
The DNA here is from genome assembly GCA_020860905.1 of Parabacteroides sp. GTDB lineage: Bacteria > Bacteroidota > Bacteroidia > Bacteroidales > Tannerellaceae > Parabacteroides_B. The sequence continues at coordinate 12,440 of JAJBTJ010000081.1, forward strand.
TGGGGCGGAAATAGTTCTTTTCCCACTCTTCGTTCCAGTCGCGCCCCGGAACGAGTTCGGCGGTATAGCGGAACCGGACGTTTTCGAGGGGGAAAAGCCGTAATTGTTCCTCGAGGCGCTCTTCGTTATATACTTTCTCGGGGATATAAGCGTCGAGCCCGTCGCCGCTTCCGGCAAAACTTTCGAAGCCGGCTTCGCCCAGTTCGGCTGCCAGCACATCGCTTACGATTTCACTGTCTATTTCCGTTTCGTAGCGGAAACTCACTTTATAATAATCCATTCGTTTATAATTTATTATCCGTTTTTTATCTGTTTTTTACCTGTTTACACGATACCCAAAGTACACGGCAAAAATTTAATCGGGTCATCGTTATTTTCTTTTTGTTCCCTTATTTTTTCCGGTTTTATTCTTCTCCACGTATCCGTGTCATGGGGTTTATTTCTTTGTTACCTTTTATAGAGGAAACATTCATCTTTCCGGTAAAAAG
>JAJBTJ010000294.1 GCA_020860905.1 Parabacteroides sp.
AATTAACAAAAAGAACATGCTCTAAGCATTGCTTTTTAAGATAGTATCTGGGGCGCCCGGTTCAAGGAAATAAACTCGCAGCGGGCTTTGTTGCGTGGACAGGAATTCGCGCGCCAGATAGCGGAAGACCGGATTTCGCAGGAGGTAAGCAATGCCTGGACGAACCTTACCGAAAATACGAAGCAAATCCGGGTAGCGGAGTCGTCGGTAGGGATTGCCGAAGAGAACCTCGAGTTAAACACGTTCAGTTATAACGAAGGAAAACTGCCGATTCTCGACGTACTGTCGGCGCAACTTACCTGGATTCAGGCATACAGCAGCCTCGTCCAGTCGTGGCTTCAACAGAAAATATCGCTCGTCGACTACTATAAAGCCGTGGGGATACGGAAATAGAAGAATAGAATACAGGAACACCGAGTCACAGGGAATTTATTATAAAAGCTCTGTGACTCTTTTTTATAAAAGTTTGTTTTTCGTCCCTTCCCCGCCGCAATCTGACGGAAATCGATACCGTTTTATTTTTACCCGGGAAGCGAATCCTGCCGCTCCCGTATATTTCCCTCCTCGTCAATCAGTAAAAGCGTAAACTTTTTTCCCGGTAACAAAGGTGTGCAATGAAAAAGGCAACGTTCGGCGAGCGATGAAAAAAAACGGTTCCCCTCCGGAAACGGAAACAAGTTCCACAGTTCCCGGGCCAGCGTAATTTCGTTTATGGCTTCGGTAATTGCGGGCGGATAACCGGCCCTGCGTGCTATGTCTTTCAGGAATTCCCGGTTTACGGTTACTTTTTTGCTGTGCGTATCCAGGAACCCTTCCGCCAATTTTACCGCTTTTCCTATCATAATGCCCATCGTAACCTGCCGGATAGCGGTAGAAGCCGCTATCCGCAACGTTTCGCCGATAAAATTTCCGTAATGTACGAACGCCTGGGGCGGCAATTCCGGGTAAAGCCCCTTCAGGAACCGTTCGCTTTTCGCCCCCGAGTTGATAACCAGATGACCGGCGCCGTTCGCCGCCGCCACCTCGATTTCTTTCCGGATAGAAGCTATAAAGGCTTCCGACGAGAACGGACGAACGATACCGGAGGTGCCGATAATCGAAATTCCCCCCGTGATACCCAACTTCGGATTGAACGTACGGAGCGCGATTTCCCTGCCGCCCGGCACCGAAACCGTTACTTCCACCCGGCAGGTATCCGGCGAATAACCGCCTTTTTCCGCGGCGAGCACCTCCTGTAAACCTACCTCTATCATCCGGCGCGGAGTAGCGTTGATAGCCGGGGCGCCCACTTCCAGCCCTAATCCGGGCAACGTAACGATACCCACCCCTTCGCCTCCTTTAAAGATAACGAAAGGCTCGTCCGCTTTTTGGCGCTCCTGCAATCGCACCGACGCAACAATAGCCCGTCCGTGCGTAACATCCGGGTCGTCGCCCGCGTCCTTGATAACCGTACAGGCGGCAAACGGAACGGTGCCGGCAACCGCTTCGCCGAACACGGTAGCGACTACCGGCAACGTTATCTCTTCGCCGCCGGGAAGCGTTAAGGCGCTTTCCCGCTGTTCCCGCCTTGTAAGCAGCGCCCTTAAAGCCGCTTTTGCAGCAGCCGTGGCACAAGCGCCTGTGGTATAACCGCTCCGCAACCTGAAAAAACCGGGTGCGAGCCTTTCGATTGCTTTTCTCAACCCGTCCGGGCCGTATACCCGCAGAAACGAATCCGGCAGCGCCGGCCGTTTTACGGCGAATACCGGGATACCGGCAGCGCCGGCCGCTTTTATTTTTTCGTAGAAATAACCCGATTCGCCGCTTTCTTTCGTCAGCAACGCATCCGGGCGCAGTAGGCGGATAAGCGCGTCAGGCGCTTCGGAAGGCGGAGCGGTAATCAGGTTTTCTGCCGGAAAACCTTGCCCGAGCGCCAGGGAAACGGATTCTTCGCGGTCCAGTATCCGGAACCAGCAGGGATGCTTTTGCCAGAAAGGAGCGAGCCGCCGGATGGTTTGTACCCCCGTTAAGGCCAGTAACCGGTCGACTCCGAGCGTTTCCATCCGTTCGATAGCCTCTTCGTAGGTATCGCACCAGGTAATTTGCGGGTCGCGCGGCAGATATTTCCGTTCATATCGTACCACAGGCACGGCGAGCCGGGAAGCTACCCGGGCAACCGTCCGGTGCAGCTCTTCGGCAAACGGATGCGCTGCATCTACTAATAGCCGGATATTTTTCTGCCGGCAAAACGCCTCCATCGCTTCCGCATCCAGCGCTCCGGAAATCCGGCTGCCGTTCGTCAGCGCGATTTCCTGCCCTTCGCTCTTGGTAGAGTAGTAGTACGGAGCGTTTCCCTCTTCCGCTACCCTTACGGCCGCGCGTCCTTCCGTGGTTCCGCCCAGAATCAGTATCATCGGCGGAACAGATGTTTAAATTCGTGCGAGTACAGGCGCGACAATCCTTCGCGGTTGTCGATGGCGTCGCCCACGACAATCATCGTGGTAAGCGTAAGGTGATTTTCGTTTACGATACGGGCCAGGTCTTTCAGTTCGCCCCGGTAAATCCGCTCGTCTTTCCAGGTAAGCCGGTAGCAGACCGCTACCGGCGTGGCGGGAGGGTAGTGTTGCAACAGTTCTTCCTGTACCTGTTCCGCTACGCCGGCGCTCAGGAAAATGCACATGGTGCTTTGCGACTGCGCCAGCAGGTGCAGCTTTTCTTTTTCCGGCATCGGCGTACGACCTTCGCCGCGCGTGAGAATAATGGTCTGAACCTTCTCGGGAATGGTAAATTGCGATTGCAGCGCGGCGGCGGCAGCCTGGAACGACGAAATGCCCGGCGTGATATGGTAACTCATGCCATGCCGGTCGAAAAATGCCATTTGCTCCTGGATAGCCCCGTAAATACACGGGTCGCCGGTATGCAGCCGCACTACGAGCGAGCCTTTGTCGTAAAACGTTTTCATCAGGTCGAACTGTTCTTCCAGCGTGAGAGAAGCCGAGCTTTTCACCACCGCTTCTTTCCTGGCATATTCCGTGAGTTCTTTCGGAACCAAGCTGCCTGCATATAGAATTAAATCGGCCTCTTCCAGGAACCGTTTTCCCCGTACCGAAATCAATTCCGGGTCGCCCGGCCCCGCACCGACGATTTCGATATGTCCTTTCCGGCAAGCGCTCGCTTCGATAGCCAGTGCAAAGGTAAAATCGTTGCCGTCCGACAGGCAGCCTTTTTGCTTTTCTATGGCCAACGGGCCGTTGCCGGCACTTTTCCGGGCAGCCGCTTCAGCCACGCCGTATACCCCGGTGGTTTCAAAAACTTTGCGCGACGGATTCGGTATTTCTACCGTTTCCAATTCGGCAGCACTATATATATAGGTATGTGCATCCGGTAACCCGGCTTGCAAGGCAGGCAACAACGGTTCGTCTTTTTTCAGTTCGATAGTCGAAATGCTCCGGATAGCAGCCGGCTCGAGCCCGTGTCGTTTCACCGTTTCCTTTATATACCCGCTTATTCCTTCGGGGCGGCAATTCTTGCGGCATCCTACGCCGAGGTGCAGCACCGCCGGACAAAATTGCAACAGCGCTTTATCCGTTTCATGCACAAACGGCGTTACGGTAATTATCAACTCGTATTTTTCTGCCCGAATATCCTCCCAACGGTAATAAATATCCACGTGCGGCGGACAGGTACGCTCCAGGTAGGCCGTTCCGCCGTCTTTTATTTCCAGCAGCAACGCCGTGGGTTTCCGGCCGACAAACCGGAAAATCGCGTCGTTGAGGTTACTGCATACAGGCTTCCATCCCCAACGTTTGCTTAACGTATCGAGCGGCCACAACCCCGCGTTATCGCTTTGGGTGGTAATAACCGCTTCGCCGCCTACAGCCGCCGCGATTTGCCGCGCCAGGTCGTTGGCACCCCCGATATGTCCCGATACCACGGGAATCACGTACCGGCCGGTCGTATCTACGCACACTACAGCCGGGTCGTGGTATTTGTCGCGTAGGAACGGGGCGATTTCCCGTACGCATATCCCCAACGCTCCGATAAATACGAGAGCGTCGGAACAGGCGAACTTTTCTTTCAGGAAATCCGGGAGAGAGGCGATGCGGATGCCGTCGGGCAATCCGGCTGTCGAGTAAAGGCCGGCTTCCGGAAATTCTTTACGTATCGTGCGGGCCAACGGGGCGCCGGCTTCGGAAACAGGTACTATGGCAATGGAACGGTTCATTTTTTTATAGCTTTCAGTATTTCTATTTTGTTATGTCGGTCTACCGTAATTCCGGTAACTTGTTCGAGCCGCAGACGCGTACGGCTGCAACTTTCGATAAACATCGCTTTGCTTTCCGGGCTTACCGAATTGAAAACCACGGTGCCGGAGGGCGCTAACAACGGATAGGTCTTTTCGATTATTTCGATTAACTTCCCTCCGTGTCCGCCGATAAATACGGCATCGGGCGCAGGGAAAGCACCCAGGCCGGCCAGGAGGAAATCGCCGGTTACCGCCGTGATGCCCGGTGCACCGAACCGGCGGCTGTTACACTCCATCAGCCGGCTCCCTTCTTCCCTGATTTCGAAAGCCGTAACGTGCAGGTGCGGAAATTGCAGCTTCGCCTCGACGGAAACCGAGCCGGTGCAAAACCCGATGTCCCAGAACGACGACTTTTGCGGCAATTCCAGCATACTCAGCGAAAGCAGCCGTACAGGCATCTTGGTAATCAGGTTGGGACGGCCGTCGAGGGGCTCGAACAGTTCGTCGGGAATGCCGAACCGGCGGACTTGCGATTTCCGGATTTCCGTAAGCAACAGGTTATTCGGATAGTCGAATTCCGCATTCGCCGCTTCTTCCAGGGTAAAGCTACGGATGCGTTGCCGGCCGGGGTTGCCTAAATGCTCGCCTACCTGCATCCGGTAGCCCGAATACCCGTAACGGAGCATCCGTTGCGCGATGGCGGCGGGCGTGTGCCGGCGGTCGGTAAGCACGCCGATTTTCGGCGCCTGTTCTATCAACGCCCGGTCGAACTCGTGCCAGGGCCGGCCGGTAAGCGACACCACGCGCATATCGTGGTACGGGACTACCAGCTCGTGCGCCAGCTTTTGCAACGAATTGAAAACCGGATACACCCGTATTTCCGCTTCGGGCAGGTAGTGGCGTATCGTGTTGGCGAAACCGAAAAAAAGCGGGTCGCCCGAAGCGAAAACCACGATTTCGGCATATCCGCGGTACGCTTCGAATACCGGCGGGAGCGGAGGCGTGATGGGAATCCAGCAAGCCGGAGCCGGCAACAAATCCTTTACGATTTCGTAATGCCGCGTCCCACCCGAAAATACGCTTCCCCGTGAAATCACCTCCTGCACTTCCGGCGGGAAAGAAGGAGCGTTGTTGTCGTCGAGCCCGATTACGGAAAACTTCGTTTTACACATCTCGTCCCGGTTTTAATTGTTCGGCGTCGTTATAGCATAAAATGGCGTTGACCAGGGTAGCCGCCAGGTTGCTGCCACCCTTACGCCCTTCGATAATCAGCTTCGGGATATGGGCGAACGGCTTGGCACGGTGTTTCGATTCTTCTACATGCACGAAGCCCACTGGAGCGGCGATGATGCCGGCCGGGCGGGCTTGCCCTTTCTGTATCAGGTTGCACAATTCGATTAAGGCGGTGGGCGCGTTTCCGAAAACGAACAAGGCATCCGGATGCTCTTCCGCCGCCAGCCGGATACCGGCCTGGGTACGGGTAATATTTTTGCTGGCAGCCAGGACTGCCGTCCGTTCGTGGTGCAGGTAGCATTTCACCTCGATTCCCATCCGCTCCAACGCCCCTTTCCGGATACCCGCGGCAGCCATGGTGACGTCTGTAATAATGGTACGTACCGCGCCGGCGGCCAGCTTTTCGTATAACGTATGTACCGCGCCGGGGTCGGCATAAAAAATATTTTCCATATCGAAGTCGGCTGTAGTATGGATGGCATGCAGCAACGCCCATTTTTTATCCAACGGGATGGCAGGGTTCTTCAACTCCTTTTCGATGGTGCGGAAGCTGCGTATCATAATGGCTTGTCCTACGCTGGTATCGTTTGTTTCGTTTTCCCGGTAATAGCCCCGCGGGGTAACGATATGGCCGCCGAACCGGTACGATTGCGAATTACCCACTAAGATAACCGTAAACATATCCGCGTCTTCCGGGTCGAATGCCCGCAAGGTAGTAACCCGTACCGTTTGCTCTTCGCGTCCGGCCTGCCGTACGAGCCCTACCGGCGTTTCCGGCGCCCGTTCCTGCAAAAATAATTCCTTGAACCGGTAAAGCTGCCAGTAGCGCCCTTCGCTCCGGGGGTTGTAAACCGCCGTTACGAAATCGGCCGTGGCGGCGGCGATAATCCGTTTTTCTATTTTCTCCCACGGCGTCATCAGGTCGGAAAGCGAGATAATGCAGCAGTCGTGCCCGATAGGCGCGCCTAACAGCGACGCTGCTTTCTGGAACGCGCTGATACCCGGCAGCACCACGATTTCCACCGCGCTGTTCCGTTCTTTTTTCATTTCGTACATAAGCGGCGCCATTCCGTAGATGCCCGCGTCGCCCGAGCTGATTACGCAAACGGTTTTTCCTTGCTCCGCCTGGTCGAACGCCTCCCGGGCGCGCTCCTTTTCCCGTTTCATTCCCGTATCGATACATACGGTTTCCGGGGAAGTATAAGGCTCGATAAACCGGAAGTAGTACCGGTACCCGATAACGACGTCTGCTTGCCGGATGGCTTGCTGCACGGCCGGAGTGAGGTCGGCCGCATTTCCCGGCCCGATGCCGGCTACGATTATAGTAGGGTTGTTCATTTGCTGGAATGTATAAGTTGATTGGTTATCCGGATACAAAAGTACGTTTTTTTCTTTATCCGGGAAGAGACGGGGGAGGATGAAGATAATAATAAGGCGGTTTTGCCGGACGCAGGAGAACGAGGTGCGTCGTTAACTAACCGGAGAAGCGATATCCGTTTATACCTGGCGGGGCGGTATGAGCTTCCTTCCGGCGGAGTGCCTGAACCTAACCTGTCGCTCCGTTGTTCTGTTTGAAATCGAATACTTCTTCCTATGGATAAATTCAGGATAGGCTTTTCCGCGTTATTGGCCGTACTTCTACTACCGCTCTGCACGTATGCGCAACGTACCGTAGCATACGATTTATATGTAAGCGACACCCTCGTCGATTTTACGGGAAAGAAGGCGAAAGCCTTGTGTATCAACGGTAGCATCCCGGCTCCCGCGCTTTACTTTACCGAAGGCGATACGGCCGTTATCCGTGTGCACAACCGGCTCGACCGGCTTACTTCCATCCATTGGCACGGCGTGCTGGTGCCGCAGGAGCAAGACGGGGTACCGTATCTTACTTCGGCTCCGGTTATGCCCGGCACTACGCACGAGTACCGGTTCCCGGTAATCCAGAACGGCACGTACTGGTACCATTCGCATGCCGGGCTCCAGGAACAGGAAGGGTTGTACGGCGCTTTTATCGTCAGGAAAAGGCCCGGTGCGCCCGACCTCCGGGCGCACGATACCCTTCCGGATTATACGCTGGTGCTGAGCGACTGGACGAATGAAAAGGCCGCGCAGGTAAACCGGCGCCTGCATGTGGGTTCCGACTGGTATTCGATTCGGAAAGGAAGCGTACAGAGTTACCTGGACGCTATCCGGCACCACGCCTTTAAAACGAAACTGGTAAACGAATGGAAGCGGATGACGGCGATGGATGTAAGCGATGTGTACTACCCTTGTTTCCTGGCGAACGGCGAACGGGATACCTACCTCGCCCCGTTCGAGGCCGGGCAACAGGTGCGCCTGCGCATAATCAACGGCGCGTCGTCAACCTATTTCTGGCTCCGGTATGCCGGCGGAAAGATAACGGTAGTGGCCAACGACGGGAAAGACGTGGAACCGGTAGAGGTAGACCGGATGATAATCGCCGTTTCCGAAACGTACGACGTGGTGCTGACCGTGCCCGAGGATAACCGGCAGTACCAGTTTATGGCTACCGCCGAAGACCGGAGCGGCTCGGCTTCGTTGTTTTTAGGCTACGGGCGGGTAGTGGAGCTGGAACCGCTTCCGCCGCTCCGCTATTTCGCCGGCATGGAAATGATGAACAAGATGATGAAGATGAACGGCGATATGGATAGCGGGGGCATGCAAATGACGCTGCAAAAGATGGATATGAACGAAGCGATGTATCCGGAGCTGGCCGGCCAAACAACCGGCGGCATGCACTCGATGAAAGGGCATGGCAACGGCGGGATGCACGGAACGATGCAAGGAGCTATGCCGGACATGAACGGCCGTGCCGGCGCCATGCCCGGCCACCCGATGCCCGGCGGCGCGGATACGGCACAGGTTGTTACAACGTTGAATTACGCCATGCTGCGGTCGCCGGTCGAAACCTCGCTGCCCGACAGCGTGCCGCTGAAGGAGTTGCGGTTCGAGCTTACGGGCAATATGGAGCGGTATGTGTGGTCGCTCGACAACAAAACACTTTCCGAGGCCGATAAGATTTTGATAAAAGAGGGGGAGAACGTACGTATTATCCTGTACAACAATACGATGATGCGCCACCCGATGCACCTGCACGGCCATTTCTTCCGCTTAAAAACCGGGCATGGAGCGTACGACCCGCTGAAGTTTACGGTAGACCTGCTGCCGATGGAAACCGATACCATCGAGTTTAACGCCGACGTAAAAAGCCGCGGCAACTGGTTTTTCCATTGCCATGTGTTGTACCACATGATGAGCGGGATGGGACGTATCTTCCGGTACAACGACTCGCCGCCCAACCCGCAATTGCCTTGTCCGGAGGCAGCCATGCGGCAGGTGTACCGGCCCGACCGGCGCTATTATTTTACCGCCCGGAACGATTTCGCCACCAACGGGAATATCGGCAGCCTGGAGTGGGGCGGTACGCGCTGGAGTTTCCAGGGAGAGTGGCAGATAGGATATAAAGACAAGCGCGGGTATGAGGCGGAAGCCCGTTTCGGCCGGTACTTCGGAAAGAAACAATGGTGGTATCCGTACATAGGTATCGACTGGCGGTACCGGAAAGGGGAGCGGCACGAGAAAAACCTCTTCGGGCAACGGTATAAGAAAGACCGGCGGCTGGCGGGTAATTTCGGCGTACGCTATACGTTGCCGCTCCTGTTTATCCTCGACGGGCGGGTGGATACCCGCGGAAAAGTGCTTTTTCAGTTGGAGCGCGACGATATTCCGCTTTCTTCGCGCCTGCGCATGAACCTGATGGCGAATACCGACAAGGAGTATACCGTAGGGCTGCGTTATATTTTAACGCCGTACGCAGGGGTGGGGCTCAATTACGACAACGAATTGAAATTCGGCGCAGGCATTACGGTCACTTACTGACGGGGCGGTTACCGGCTGTGCCTGCTTACAGGTAGTATCCGCAGGCGAAAGCTGCATACATCAGGTTGCCGGCAACCAGCATCGTAAGCCGTTGTGCGAATTTCAAATCGTATTTTTCGGCTTTTAGCCGTTTCAGCTCGCGGAAAGGCTCGAACAATCCCCCGATACCGGCAGGAAGGTAAAAGGGGGCGAAGAAAAAGAATATCGCCATTTTCCAATACGGATAGCTTTCGGTACGGTTTTTCTCCTTGCGCCTGTCTTCGGCGCGGGCGGCCGCTTCCAGCCGTTTCAGGAAACGGTCGTCGCTTTCGCCGGTCACCCCGGCAATCTGTTGCGGGGAAACGCCCCGGCTTTTCAGCTCGGTTGCAGCCGCCCTTGTTTCTGCCGCCGCATAGTCGCCGCTTACGTTGGCCGCTATCAGCAGGAGCTCGTCGGTGGTTCTGTTTTTTATTTCTTCGTTTTTGCCGGGATGTGCCATGGGTTCGGTGCTTTATCGGTTTTTATTCCTTCCGTGTAATTTGCCGGCTTAAAATTAGGTTATCTAATCGAGATACGATTCCGGTAAGGGCCTAAAATGTATTTTTTATTCTTTTGTCGTGTCCTTGCCGGCGTTTTTTTACTTTCCGTGCGCCAAAAACCTCTTTTCATGCTGTAAAAAATAGCGTCCGACCCGGGTCGACCACCCGTCTGACCTTGGGCGACCACCCGTCCGACCCGGGTCGGACGAGTGGAACACCCGGGTCGGACGATATTTCGTACAGCAAGCAGCCGTTTTTTTATGCCGTACAAAAAACGATTCCCCGGCGTAGTTCCGGCTGTTATCCGCCCGTTTTGCCGGATAGCAGCCCAATAAACCGGCGGCCCGTAGGGGCGGCTTGCGATTTTTTTCCTATGTTTGCTCCATGAAATCGCAACTACTTATCGGCGCCGCTTCGTCGGGAAGCGGGAAAACTACCTTTACATTGGGGCTGCTCCGGGCGCTGCGTAACCGGGGGCTCGCGGTACAACCCTTTAAATGCGGCCCCGACTACATCGACACGCAGTACCATACGATGGCGGCCGGAAACGAATCGGTGAACCTCGACAGTTACTTGTCGTCCGCCGGACATATCCGGGAATTGTACGCCCGCTACGGCGCCGGCGCCCGGGTGTGTGTTACCGAGGGGGTGATGGGTTTGCTCGACGGATACGACGGCCCGCAGGGAAGCAGCGCGGAAATTGCCGGGTTGCTGGATTTGCCGGTAGTGTTGTTGGTAAATGCCAAGTCGACCGCCTATTCGGTGGCGCCGGTTATTTACGGATTCAGGCATTTTTGCAGCGGCCTGCGCATAGCCGGCGTCGTGTTCAATAAGGTGGCTTCGCCTGCCCATTATGCATCCTTGTTGCGGGCGTGCCGCGACGCAGGAGTGGAAAGCCTGGGGTACTTGCCGTTCCGCAAGGATATGGAAATTCCTTCGCGCCATTTGGGGCTTACGCTGGAAGAGGGGTTTCGTTTCGACGCTTTTACCGCCCGGATTGCGGAGTTGGTGGAAACGCACGTCGATATAGACCGGCTGCTCGAGGTTACCGCTTCGCCTTTTCCGGTTACGCCGCCCGTTTCCGGAAAAGCAGGAGGTTGCTCCGGCCGGGTTCCGGATTTGAAAATCGCTGTTGCCTGCGACGAGGCTTTTAATTTCGTTTACCGGGAAAACATCGTCCGGTTGCAACAAGCGGGCGATGTTGCTTTTTTCAGCCCGCTTACCGATTCCGTATTGCCCCAAGCCGATTTCGTTTATTTTCCGGGGGGGTATCCGGAGTTTTTTTTGCCCCGGTTGAGCTCCAATACGTCCATGCTGGCCTCCGTAAAGCGTTATGCCGAAGCGGGCGGGAAGATATGGGCCGAGTGCGGCGGGCTGATGTACCTGTGCCGCTCCGTTACCGGGATGGACGGGGAAAACTATCCGATGGCCGGTGTGTTCCCTCTCGGGGCTACGATGGAACAAATGAAGCTGAAATTAGGATACCGGCAGTTCCGGTACCGGGAACGTACCTGGCGCGGACATGAGTTTCATTATTCCCGGATAGTCGGTTCGTATCCTTCGGTCGCCGCACTTTCGAATGCGCGGAACGAACCGGTCGACACTCCGTTGTACCGGTATAAAAACGTACTGGCCGGATACACGCATGTGTATTGGGGCGAAAATAATGTGTTCGATTTATTCTGAATCGAAACGTCGGTAACCGTCAGGCGGCGTGCGGGAAAACGAGCCGGCACGGAGTGCGGTGCGGCGTACGGATTGCGGGGCAGGGTGTGCCCGGTACCCCGGTTTGTAAAAAATAAACGGTAAAACGGAGGCGAACCCTGGAAGAAGTGTTATTTTTGCCGCCGTTTACCCTCGACGGTTATGAATGTAAAAGCTAAAGGATATATGCTGGGCGCCCTTGCCGCTGCGGCTTACGGAATGAACCCCCTGTTCGCCCTCCCGTTGTATAAGGCGGGGATGGACCCGGATTCGGTTCTTTTTTTCAGGTATTTGTTCGCTATCCCCCTCTTGGGTGTTATGCTGAAAATGCGCGGACGGAGTTTCAGGCTGAAGCGCAAGGAGATAGCGCCGCTTGTGGTGATGGGGCTGTTGGTCGCCTTATCGTCGCTCACGCTGTTCCAAAGCTATAACTACCTGGAAGCCGGCATCGCCTCGACGTTGTTGTTCGTGTACCCGATTATGGTGGCGCTGATTATGGCTGGCGCGTTCAAGGAAAAACTTACGGTACAAACCGTCGTATGTATTTTCCTGGCGCTGGGAGGTATCGGCTTGCTTTACAAAAGTTCCGACGGCAGTACGTTGAGTGTGGCCGGTGTGGCGCTGGTGATGGTTTCGGCGCTTTCGTATGCTATCTATATCGTGGCGGTGAACCGGCCGTTGCTGAAAGAAATCGCTACGCTGAAACTCACGTTTTACGTTTTGCTTGCCGGTTCGGGCTTGTTCCTGGTACGGGTGGATTTCGGACAAAGCCTGCACATGGCGGATGCCTGGTATTTGTGGGGGAACTTGTTCGCCCTGGCTCTTTTCCCTACGGCCATCTCGTTTTTATGTACCACGCAGGCGGTTCAATATATCGGTTCTACGCCTACCGCCATCTTAGGCGCCCTCGAACCGCTGACGGCTGTTTTTTTCGGCGTAACGGTGTTCGGCGAATCCCTTACGCTGCGCATCGGCTGCGGCATCCTGATGATTGTGCTGGCCGTTACGCTGATTATAGCGGGCGGCCGCGTTACCGCCCCGCTGGTTCGTTTCCGGAAATTGTTCCCGCGGCTGCCGCTCCGGAAAAAACGGAAAGGCAGTAAAATATCTGCCCGGAACTATTTCTGTTAAAAAGCGCCTGGTTTATCCGTTCGCTTACCAGCCTCCGCCTATCGAGCCTTGAAAAACACCGGCCATATAGTATGGCCTCCGGGTCTTAGCGAACGAACGTTAAGAAAATGGTACGTAGCGAACGCCCGGAAGGCCACGCTGTTTGAGCTTACGTAGTAAGCGAGTTCGGGGCC
>JAJBTJ010000102.1 GCA_020860905.1 Parabacteroides sp.
ATTAACAAAAAGAACATGCTCTAAGCATTGCTTTTTAAGATAGTATCTGATGCCATATACTTCTGCGCCGGTTATTTCACCGCCGGCCAGTGTTATCTTATCCAGGTCGTCGGTTGCAAAAAAGACATGCTTGTCGTAGGCTATTTTAATCGTAAGTTCGCCTGTCTTTACTTTGGCTGCCCCCGCCTCGGGAAAGGTATAAACCGGCACCGGGGCGTCTACGGCAGGCACAGCGTGCTCTACATCCGTATCACAAGCGATAAGGAAAACGGGCATGGCAACTGCGGCCGCTAAATATTTCAGTTTGTTATTCATACTGATTTATGTTATATTACGGTTCTAACAGAACACACTATATTTATTTAAGCGTAATTTTAGTAAGCGTACAACCGTGGCCGGTTAAAAGTAAACCGCCTGAATTGAACATCAGTTCATTCAATTGCTCCGTATTGAGTTGTACCGATAAACTCGAGGTGCCGGTCAAATCGAAAGGATCGGGAGTGCCGGTCAATGCTCCCCAGCCGTCGCCTTTAGCCACACGCATTTGCCAGTAATCAGACGACTGGTCGAGATCGTAATAGATAATCACTGTTTGGCCTGCTTCGACCTGGCTCCAATCGTATCCGCCCCATGCCAGTGTATCGAAACCATTCCAGTTTGCAATGGTAAACGAACCTTCCCAAATAGTCGTTTCTTCATCGGCTACTACCATTTCATAAGAAATTTCACCGTTGGAAGAAATTAATTTCAACGTGCAATTTCCTACCAAAGAAACCGGAATATTCAAACTCAGGCGATTGTCGGATGTATCACAGATAAACTGAACGGCGATTCCGCCTAACTGTACGCTTTGCAGTTTGTCTGCGTTCGCTATCTCCAGCCGTACTACTTTGCCTCTTATCAATTTGGCGGGCACGTCGGGCAGGTAGGCGCATACAGGTTTCTCTATAATCAGCGAAGGAGCTTCGACTGTTTCGCCGTTCGCCATTTTCAAAGTCGGCAGGCCGGTTTGCGCCGTAGTGGGTACCTTGACAACTAACTCTGTGGCGATGGCCCCCGATACGGGCACTTCTACCTCACCGGAAAACACGACCGATGAAACCAAATCCAGGTTGTTTCCCTTGATTGTTACATTTTCTCCGGCTGCTACGCCCGGGGCGCTGTACGACAGATTCTCTGGCTTGGCCGTTTCAATGGTTACCCCTACCGTTTCTCCGCTGCCTGTATTCAGCAACAGATTGCTGCTCACAGCCGCAGCCGGCATTTTTATTCCGATTTCCGTGGCCGATTGCGAATCGGGTGTCACAGGCTCTTCCACTCCGGGAAAGGTAATGTTGGTAACCAATTCCATATTGATACCTTGCAACGTTATCCTGTCGTCTGCACGCAAACCCGTTGCCGGGTCGGCTGTTACTTTTTCCGGCAATGCCATGGCGATTTCGGCTATGGGCACTTCTACGCCCGAACCCGGTACCATAACGACCGTACCGGACGTCATGTCGGCAGGCAGTACGAAGCTGAGGGTTTGTTGTTCGCCCGAAGTATTCAGCTCGAACTCCACTTCGTTCTTGTTGGGAATCCGCACTTTTCTCACCAAATCGAGGTTTCTGCCGGCAACGCTTATTCTATCTCCCGGCTTCTTTTCCGCCTGTTCCGGCAGCGTAGTTACAGACGGCAGGATAACCCTCAGCTCTTCGTCCGAATAAATCCAGTTCGGAAGCTCGGCGCCGTCGGAAAGGATAAACTTGCCTGTTCGGGCCGAATCGGGAACGAGTATCTTGATTTCTTTACGGGTGTGACTTACAAAGTCGCCGGCGGATACCACCGCTTCGCCTGCAAAAATCACTTCTTTAATCAAATTCAGGTACTCGCCGGTAATGCTCAGTTCGCTTCCCGGCTTGATTTCGGCCGGAGCAAACACTTCTATCGAAACGGGTTCTAAAAAATTCAACTCGGTCCGGGTCGTAATATCTCCGCCGGGAGTTTTCAACACGACGAATCCGGGCTCGGCGGTTTGGGGAACGGTGACACGGATTTCCGTATCGCTGATTACTTCGATTTCCGTTATTTCGCCGCACCCCGGAATGACAACAGCGGTTACCTGGTTCATACCGCTGCCGAGAAAGCGGAGGATACCGCCGCGGGCTACCGGGCTCGGGCCGTATACATTCAAACCGATGCCTCCTTTGTACGGGTTCGTATCTATATCTTCGCCGTTATCGCAAGCCATAAACGGCAAGCAACCGAAGAACGCCAGGCATATCATCCTGAGCAGGAAAAGTGTATATGTTTTATTCATATCATCAGCATTTTAAAAGTTATTCAATAGGAACCACACGGATATTATCGATGCCCATGGCCGTGTTGCATTCCGTTCCTGTTATACCGCCATTGAATACGAAAATCGTCAATCCTGTTAAATGGTCTTCCGACAACGAAACGCTGCTTTTGCCTCCGTCTACATTCTTGTTGAAATCAGCCAATTTCATGGTTACCGTAATCCATTGGTCGTTGGTATCGTAGGAGCCGGTGCTTTGCCACGGAATCCATACGTAGCGCGGCAACTCGGCGCTTCCGTAATAGTTGTTGTTAGCCGTAGCATATGTTACGTCGTTATTCGAAGTAAACATGACTTGGAGGGCTTTCGCCTGCCAGGGAGCGCTCGACGGTACATATAGTTCGAATTTCAGCTGAAGATTGTCCACGCCATATTTTTCCAGCATTTCTGCAAATTCGGGCAAAGAGGACAATTTGGGATAACCGTTTTCCGGTTCGGGCCAATAGTTGAAACAAAAATCGTCTTCGTTGGCCCATTCGTTCCCAGCTGTCAGAGAGCCGCTGAAGTAGAGGTACGAGTCGTCGATTCCTGCCGGATCGGCATTGCGCACTTTGCCGTTACGCCATCCGTGCCCGGCGGCCATGCCGCCACGCGAAGCGTCCCAGTCGAAAAGAATGTTGCGCGTATCGCGATACCGGAACTGCGAGCGCCCCGATCCGTAAATCGATTCTACCGTGATGTACCCTTCCTGCGCAGCTTCGGGCAATACAAAGCTGACGGCTGTTTTCGTAATGTCCTTGATTTCGGTTACCGGCACATTGCCGCTCAGGGTAATGGTTAAAGGCACATTCGGGTCGTCGATTAAATAGTCGCCGTAGATAGTCACTTCGCTACCGGGTGCGGCATATTCGCAAGACATGGAGCTGACCTGGGGGGCGGGTACGAGTACTTGAAAGTCGTAGGCCACCGTATCTTTGCCCTGGGTTATCATATACATTTTATCGGTTACCGCCGAAGGGATGGTACCCGGTATATCTACCAGAACCGTATGGTCTGTCATATAACTGGTATTCAACGTAGCTTTCTGGTCGTTGAAATACAACTCGCAGATGCTGCGCAAATTGTCGCCCACCAGGCAAACCGTTGTTTGCATATAGGCGCCTGTCAACAGGGAATCGGCCGCCGATTCGGCAGGCAAGCGGACATACTTCACGGCAGGAATGCCGCCGGTCAGCTCGAATTTATCCGGTTCGTCTTTACAAGCCGTTATCGAAAAGCTCGCCACTGCAATAAATGCAGCCAAAAAATAATTTATATATTGATTACTCGATTTCATCGTTCCGTTTTTTATTAATAACTATATTCACTGCGTACGTCTATATGAATCGGTTCTTTCAGCAAATTCGGATTGAATACGGCATCTTCTGAAGGAAACGGCAAGGTAAAACTGCTCAATGTTACGTTCGGAGCCGCCGTATCCGTGTTGTAACGGGTACTTTGCGCATCGTAAGTCCACGTTCCGTTTTCGTAGTATCCTTTATACGGAGTATTCAAATCGTAATATTCGTTCCGGCGCTGCGCTTTCAGTTCATCGATGGCTTTGGGTGCATCGTAGTAGGAAAGGCGTACATAATCGTACCAACGGTCGCCCTCCATAGCCAGTTCCAGGCGGCGTTCTTTCCAAACATCTTCCCAGGTAACGGAGGTGGGACGTTGATAGCTGGGGATGGCGCGGTGGCGCACCTGGTAGAACGCGTCGATGGCTCCGGCATCCGAGGTAGAAGAGGCCGTACCCATTTTAGCTTCCGCGTAAATCAGGTATAAATCCGACAAACGGAGCAAATGGGTAGCCAACCCGCTACACATGTACTGCGGCGACATGCCCGAGCCTTGCACATGGTCGTTCGTATTACCGTACAGGTGTTTCACCGAGTTGGCTCCCGTAGCCGACTGCAAGGTTCCCCCGGGGCCTCCTTTGCCGTAATCTTCCGAATCGTAGATAAATCTCAGGTAGTCGAATCCGCCCTTGTCCGTCCAGAAGTAATCGTATGTGTCGCCGGCCAGCATCATCGTTGCTTTGCGGCGGCTGTCGTTTTCGATACGTCCGTTGGGGTCGTCGAGCGCGCTTACCCCGAAAGCATCCTGTAAATCGACCGACATGCCGCCGTAACCGCCCCAGCAATCGCCGAACTCGTCGAATCCTACCATAGCGAGGTCGCTCTGTAACGTATTCTGTGCAGTCCACGGTTCGCGGGTAGCATACCAGAGCCAGGAAATCAGACACTCCTGGTTCGTATTGTTTTTTAACCGGAATACGTCGGAATAATTATCCAGCAAACGGCGTCCGGAATTATCTATCACATCTTTGGCATATTCGGCCGCCTTTGCCAAATCGTCGGCATTGCGTGTGCCGCTTACGCCCGACTTGGTCAGATAAACCTTGGCAAGCAAAGCCTCGGCTGCATATTTGTCGATGCGCCCGTCGAAAGAGGTAGACGCCGGCAGCAATTCGATAGCCTTTTCCAGCGTCATGACGATATATTCGTATACATCGGCCTTTTGCACTTTGTACTTGCTGTTATAACTGCCGTCGGCCAGTTCTTCGCTGTTGTCGTGGATGATGGGTATATCGCCGAACGAACGTACCAGGAAAAAATAAGCAAACGATTTCCACGCCAGGCATTCGCCCATACATTGATTTTTTACCGCCTCCGAAGCCGTGCCGGAAGCATTTTTCAGGTTGTTGTAAACCGTATTGGCATGCCCCACAACGGCCCATAAAGAACTCGACATGCTGCTCAGGTCGGCGTCGGTACTGTTTACGGTAAAATCCAGATACGGGCTGCTGCCCATATAATAATTGCCGGAAAAAACTTCGCCCACCTTGATAAAACCTCTCTGGAAATCATACCAGGGCGAGTTGTACAGATAATTCACGCCTTGTATGCACTGTTCATCGTTTTGGTAGAAATTATCCACATTATACCCGTCTTCCGTGGGGCGGTTCAAAAAATCCTCGCAGGAAGTCGCCCCCAGGCCGAGCATGGCCGCAAATGCCCAGTATTTTATATTTTTCATCTTCATGATATCGAAATTTAGATGTATTAGAATGAAATATTCAAGCCGAACGAATAAACCGTAGGCGAAGGATAACGTCCGTTGTCGACTCCGTACGTGTATCCGCTGGCATCCGCCGTGCTGGCGCCGATTTCAGGGTCGTATCCGCTATATCCGGTAATGGTTAGCAGGTTTTGGATATTGGCATAAATACGCAGGTTTTCCAAGCCTAATTTTTTAATCGTCTTTTTCGGAAAGTTATAACCCAGCGCCAGGTTTTTCAACCGTATGTAAGAAGCGTCTTCGATGTAACGGTCGCTGATGCGGTCGTTATCGTTCGGGTCGGCTACCGAGGCACGCGGAATACCGGTTCCCGGATTGGCTACCCTGACATTGGTAACATCGTCATACCAATGGGAGCCGTCGGTATAAACCTTGCCGGCATCGACCGGAACTAATTGCGCCCGCTCCTGTATGGAGGCCAGCTGGTTACTGAACGTGGTATTCATGTGCGTCAGGCTGATGCTCGTGTAATTCATGGCCTTGTTGCCGTAAGAGCCGCTTATCAGTAAGGAAAGGTCGAAATTCCGGTAACGGAACGTATTGGTCCATCCGAAAGTAAACTTGGGCATAGGAGAACCCAGGTCGACACGGTCGTATTCGTCGATTATACCGTCGGGCACTCCGTCGGGCCCGCTCAAATCCTTGTATTTAATATCGCCCACCCATACCGTATTGCTCCGGTTGAAATTACCGTCGGCGGGGTACTTGGCCGGCTTGGGCGATTTCTGTAAATCTTCCAGGTCTTTATAAACGCCGTCAGTTACGTAGCCGTAGAAATTATAAAGCGGCTTGCCCACTTCGGAAACACTGATAATATCGTTCCATTGGCCGTAACCCACGATTTGTGCGCTGGCAGTTCCTTGCAAGGACACCAGTTTATTTTTATTGAATGACAGCTGGAACTCGGAATCCCATTCGAATTTGCCTACCAGCGGATGGGTGTTCAAGGCGATTTCCACTCCCTTGTTCTCGATGCTTCCGTAATTTCCCTTCGGAGCTGCTAAAGCGGAAGAAGCATTGCCCGACGTACCCATATAAGAAGGAAGTTGTAAATCCATCAACATGTCTTTCGACGTTTTTTTATACCAATCCACCACCAGGTTGACCCGGTCGTGCCAAAAACCGAAATCCGCCCCTATATTCCATTGTTCCTGTGATTCCCAACGGATGGCGGGATTGGCGATATTAGCCGGACGGTATCCGGTACCCAGGCCGGACGGCATACGGCTGATAGACGACCCCCAGGCATAAGCACCGATGTTCGAATTGCCTGTTTGTCCCCATCCTATCCGCAGCTTCGTGTTGCTGACAACCTGTATCAACGGTTCGAAGAATTTTTCGTTCGAGATACGCCACGAGCCGGCAAACGAATGAAAGCCCGCCCAGCGGTTAGCCGGTCCGAAGTTGGACGAACCATCGTAGCGATAGGTATAAGTGCCCAGGTAGCGGTCGTCGTAATTGTAGGTCAGGCGGGTAAAAAACGACGCCATGGATGCGCTGCCGAATCCCGAAGCGATAGTAGGGGTACCCGTACCCAATGACGGGTTGTGTACTTCGTCGGAAGGAAGCGCCGTATTCAGCACTTTGGTATAATTGTATGCCGATTCCCAGCATTCCTGCCCTAACATGGCCGTATAACTATGTTTTTTATACCGGCCGCTGTAAGTTACGTAATTCTTCAGTTGCCAGAATGTGCTGCTGTTTTTCTGGATACTGCTCTCGTTCGACGAACGTACCCAGCCTCCCAGGTCGACCATGGGTTTGTAACGGTCGCTTTTCGAAGCGCTGATGTCGTACCCCAGTTCTGCATGCCATACCAGGTTCTTAACCGGATTTACTTCGAAAAAGATATTGCCTGTCAGTTTCTGGCGATGCAGCCATATCTGGTCCATCATAGCCAACGCAACCGGATTCGGATTCGTCCAGCCTTCGCGAACTACAGTTGCATAGCTGCCGTCGATGTTGTAAATCGGAATATCGGGCAGCGTAGTCAGCGAATAATTAATGATGCCTTCGTTACTGTCGGCCAGTTTCAAATCATCGTTGGTCGAAGAATACGTGGCGCTTAACCCGAGTTTCAGCCATTTTTTCAATTGCGCGTCCAGGTTGGTGCGGAACGAATAACGGTTGAAGTTCGAACCGATAAGCGTACCGTCCTGGTTCATATAAGAGGCGGAAACGTAGTACTGCACCTTTTCGGAGCCGCCCTGGGCAGCAATTTGATGTTGGTGTTGCATGGCCGTGCGGAATACGGCATCCTGCCAGTTCGTTCCTACCCCTAACAAAGATGGGGTGGTATAGTAGTTGTTTTCTTCCGCCTGTCCGGTATTTACCATATCGTTATAATACTCGGCATATTCGCGTAAATTCATCAAGTCGAGGCGCTTGGTCTGGCGTTGTACGGCAAACATACCGTCGTAGGTAAACTTGGCCTGGCCGGCTTTACCGCGCCTGGTGGTAATCAGCACCACCCCGTTGGCGCCCTGTGCGCCATAAATGGCCGTAGCCGAAGCGTCTTTCAAAATCTCCATGCTGACAATGTCTTGCGGATTGATAGTAGATAAGGGCGAAATGGTTGAAATTTTACCATTACCCAACGCATCGCTCAACCCGAAGTCGGCGCCGCTGCTGCCGCCTCCCTGTACAATCACGCCGTCGATTACGTATAGCGGTTCGGCGCCGGCATTAATCGTTGCCTGCCCGCGTACGCGAATCGACGACGACGAACCCGGTGCGCCGGAAGTGGTCACTGCTGTTACGCCGGCTGCACGTCCCTGCAACGACTGATCGAGGTTGGTGATGATCGAGCCTTTGATTTTATCCTCGCCCATCGACACCGAAGCGCCCGAAAGATCGCTTTTTTTCATGGTACCGTAACCAACAACAACTACTTCGTCGATTAACTCGGTGTTTTCTTTTAAAGTAATGTTAAGAGTCGTTTGATTTGTGATTTTAATTTCCCGGGTGGTATAGCCGATGTAAGAAACAACGAGCGTTGCTCCCGGTTGCACAGTTAATGCGAACTTACCGTCCATATCGGTTGTAACGCCGTTTAATGTGCCTTTTTCCAATATATTAGCGCCCGGTACAGGTCCCAGGGCATCGGAAACGACACCTGTTATTTTCTTTGTCTGTTGCACGGATTCGACTCCACCAGACGGTGCCGCAAAAATTCGGGGCGCGTAACCGAAACCGGATACGAAACAAATCCCCATAAGTAATACTTTTTTTCTGAAATTCATACTCGGATTTTTCTTAGATTTAATGAAATAATGCCGCCACAGGCAACATCGTTAACGTTGGGTTCGCTTCCTTGCCGCCCCCCTTCCAGCAGCAGGCCGTACTGCATACGATACTTTTTCATGGGCAATTATATTTGTATATTACAGAATTATTTACGGATGCGAATGTAGAGGGAAAACATGATAAGAACCGACACCTGTTTATCTTATGCTGATACTCAAAAAATAGTTTTCCGGTTATTTCTCTTGTTGTAATCCGGTGCGTACCACGCTTCCCCATTCTTTCAAATCGTCCTCTTTCCAGTTCCCTTCCGACGAGGCTGACGGAAAGAGCATGGAACAGGTTTCGTCTTTGTCGGAAACAGACCAGGCTACCCAGCTGATAGCGTGTCGTTGCATCCAATCCAGCCAGTTTTGCCATTCCGCAGAATCTAAAGGTCCGTCGCCGCTGGCCTTCATACCGGCGCATTCGGAAACGAATATCGGGATGCCTTTCCGAAGGGCATAATCGGCGCGTTCGCGCAGCCATTGTCCGTGGGTGGCGGCATAAAAATGAAGCGTGTACATGATATTGGTATAACCGGTAATCGGCGAATCGGCAGCCAAATGTATATCCTGGTCCCAATGCGGAGTGCCTACCAGGATAACAGCGTCCGGTTCGATGGCCCGGATGGTTTTTATAATTTCCACCGAGTAGGCCTTTACCTCTTCCCAACTGTCGTCTACCGGTTCGTTGAAGATTTCGTAGAGAACATTCGGAACGCCTTTGTAGCGGGTAGCCATCCGGGTAAAGAAATCCTTGGCTTCTTCCCGGCGCAGGTGGTGGCTGTGCCAGTCGATAATAACATATACCTTGTTCGCGATAGCGGCATCCGCTACTTCGGTAACACACTCGATGCCTGCTTCCGGCTTATATACATAACATGCGCTGTCTAAATCCACTCCCATAGAGGCGCGAAGTACTTGTGCCCCCCAGTCTTGCGCCAACCAGGCCACAGTAGAAGCATTGTAAAAACGGGGCCAGAACTGATGCCATCCGTAGCTGACTCCGCGAAGCACCACCGTATCGCCGGCGGCATTCATCAATTGTGTACCATTCACCGATAAAGCGGGGAGCGACGGTTTCCCGGGTTCGCTTTTCGATGTTCCCGACCCGCATCCGGCCAGAGCGACGAGGCAATAAATCGATGCCCATATCCATTTCCAGGTATTCTTCATTTTATTTCAATTTTCAGGTTACTTTTTTAATCGTTTCGTTTGTACTGCCGGTAGTGAGGGTTTAATCCGCGCCCGGCGCGTTCTTGAGCCGGATGGCCCGTATAATCAGCGCTCTTTTTGAATGAAGGCGACAAGCCTATTCGGTTAACAGCCACATCGTTATCGGTCATTTTTGTGAAATTCCCAGTTGTTTTTGCAGCCATGCCTGCCACTCGTCCCATTGTTCGGCATACCAATAATGCCCGGTTTCCAGATAAGGATACAGTTCTTTCGGGGAAGTAACCGCGTTGTAGGCGGCATACATGGAAGTGGGCGGACAAACTTCGTCATTATAGCCCCAACTGAACCAACCCGGTACATCGAGGCAACGGGCGAAATTGGCCGTATCGTAGTAACGGAGTGTGGCGAGCTCTTTTTCACCGGGAGCGCCATAATAATAGAAATAGTGAGGCCAGCCGCAGGCACGTTGCCTGAAAAATGCTTCATGATCGCATAAGGCCGGATGAACGGCGGCGAAAAAGGTGACACGGGTATCGAGGGTGGCAGCTATCACAGAAAGAGCACCCCCTTGGCTGGAGCCGGTAACTCCCAGTGTTTTGCCGTCGTACCGGGGTAGCGAGCAAATAAAGTCGATGGCGCGTAAAACGCCTACAACGACCCGGTTATAATAAAAAGCATCCCGGTTATCCCGACGGAATGTCCAATAGTTGTTCAATGCGCCGTCGGCCAACGCATCGTATACCGGTTGTTGCAGGGTGACCGGAATGCCGTGAATGCCCACTTCGAGCGTAATTGCTTTTCCCGGAGCCGTATAGGTATCGCCGGCATAAGGTCGTACGCCTGCGCCGGGAACACGCAGGAGGGCCGGGTATTTACCTTCTTTCTTCGGTACACTGAGAATGCCGTAAAAACGGCCACCTCCCGGTTTGGTCTGAAAACTGACCTGATATACGTTGTCTGTTTCCGTACAACGTTCGGGAAGCAGGGTGGTCAACGGGTTCAAAGGAGTTGCGGTTCGGGCGTTTTCCAAAGTTTTTGCCCAATAGTCATGAAAATCGGCAGGCAATTCGGTTACCGGCTGCAACCGTTCGGGAGTATAAGCCGAAGTGGCCAGGCCTTCGTAGGTACGTCCGTTTATATACGCCTTGACTTTACAACGCAGAAACCCGGGCGTTTTCAAGGTTGCCTGTAGTTTCAATGTTCCGTCTTTCAGTACAACCGCTTTTTTTATTTCCGAAGGATACATCTCTGCACCCAGCTCGTAATCGACCGTTACTCCCGTCAACAGATTCTGTGCCTTCAATACCCTGACGGTAAATGTACATTTTTCGTTCAAACGATATGTCCAATCTGTACGGTCGGGAGAAACAATCACACGGATTTCATTGCCGGAAACCTGTGCCGTTGCAGTAAACATGTAAAAAGCAAGTAGCAAAAAAGAGAATTTTCTGGTCATAAGTACTGGTATTAAAATTAAGTATAGTCGCTATTCGGATGCCCGTGTTTAAAGGAGTTGCTATTTTTTATCTCCGCAGCTTATTTCTGTTTTTACAGAATATTCCTCCCGGTGATTCGTATTTTCAACCGGGTAACAGTTACGGCTTCGCACTCCGTCCTCCTTTTGGCCGGTACGTCTGTGTATACATCGTTTGCACCCGTATGGGGCCGGTGTTCACGGTGTCGTGATTCTTATTTATAGCAGGTGTGCGTTTTCGGCCAATCCCGAATCGTTCGATTCCGCCGGCAAAAGGCCGTTATCCGCCGCAAAAGTGTCGCCGGGGATATGTTCCGGTAATTAAGAATACCGGACAGGCCGATGCCGTGTACATCTTTTGCTTTCATCACGGGCCTGTTTACGAGTCGATGCGGTGATTTCCTGCGTATGGGGAGAACCGGATATTCCCGTCGGACTGCCAGGTACGGTAAATAGGCTGGCGTGATATTGCTGCAAAAGTAGGGGCTTCGAACGAAGAATACCGATACTATATTATCATATCACAATCTTCTTTTTCCGGTAATTTTCACGGAATTCTTTCGGCGAGCATCCTTTCTTGCGCTTGAACAACCGGTTAAAATTAGACAGGTTGTTGAATCCGCATTCGTAGCAGATTTCGGAAATCGTGCGGGTAGTGTCGACCAACAGACGCGCGGCGAATCCCAAGCGGAGGTCGATGATATAATCGGAAAGGGTCTTGCCGGTACGCAAGTGGAAAAAACGGCTGAAAGAAACCGGTGTCATTCCCACTATATCGGCCAGAACGTTCAAGTGTATCTCTTCCCGGTAGTGGCCGGCAATGTATTTCTGTACTTTCTGCACGCGCCGGCTTTCGGAAAGCGTTTCAATCGAGGCGAATGAAGAGCTCGACAACACGCGGGCGTCTGTATAAAGAGAAAGTTCGTACAGTATCTTCATAAAGTCTAACACAGCGTAGAAACCCTGTGTGGCGGAAGCCAGTTTGTCGAGCCGGTTATAGATTTTCATAATGGCCTGCATAGGAAAACAAAGTCCGCGTTGCGCATTTTTAATCATCCGGTAAATGCTGTCGAACTGGCTTTTCTTTACGATATTCTCGAAAAACAGGTCGGATGAAAACTGAATCGTTATTTCTCGGATATCCGTAGAGGTACACATATGCTGTTCCCAGCCGTGTTCAAGCTCTGTGCCGGTAATCAACACCAATTCGTAATCGCCTACCACCCGACGAACGCCGGAGGCATGTTCGATAAAGTTTAATTCATATTCCGTATGACAATGAATAGGATAAGTAAATTCCGTTTTGCGACGGTCGACGATATAAAAACAATCCCTTTCGGACAAAGGCGTGATTTCTCGCATGATATTGTTGTGTGTTTCCATAGGGTTAGTTTACAGAGTATCCGGTGGCAAATATACTCTATTTTGAATTTATATATAATACTTTTTTCGAAATCCGGCAAACTGTGTTTCGATTTTTTATCCGACAGGGTATGTTA
>JAJBTJ010000191.1 GCA_020860905.1 Parabacteroides sp.
TTCGGAAGAGCTGAAACTTAAAACCAAAAACTATATGAGTTATCTTAAATTTGACAAAACAGTCATGATAAACCTGGAAGAATCTTTGACCCGTGAAATATTGCGGACCAATCGTACCGGCGCTTATCATTGTACCACTGTTGTTGATTGTAACACCCGAAAATACCACGGATTACTCGTTATGCCGGTACCCGAGTTAGACGACGACATCCATGTGTTGTTATCCTCGTTCGACGAAACGGTAATACAGCACGGTGCGGAGTTCAACCTGGGGCTGCATAAGTACCAGGGCGACAATTACAGTCCGAAAGGGCACAAGTATATCCGCGAATTCAGTTGCGATATGGTGCCGCGTACGCTTTACCGCGTAGGCGGCGTGATTTTGTCGAAGGAGAAAGTTTTTTCCTTGTACGAAAACCGCATCATGATTAAATATACCCTCGAAGACGCTCATTCGCCCACGGTACTCCGTTTCCGGCCTTTCCTGGCTTTCCGCAGCGTAAAGATGCTTACGCAGGAAAACGGTAATGTGAACCGTTCGTACGAGGAAGTGCCGAACGGGATTAAAACCTGTATGTATCCCGGTTACCCCGAGTTGTACATGCAATTCAGCAAAACCGCTAAATTCGTGTTCGAACCGTATTGGTATAACGGAATCGAGTATCCGAAAGAACAGGAACGCGGCTATCCCTATAAAGAAGATTTATATGTGCCCGGCTATTTCGAAGTGCCGATAAAGAAAGGCGAAACCATTATTTTCAGCGCCGGCGATTCGCCGGTAAATACCCGCCGTTTGAAAAGCTATTACGAAACCGAAGTGGCCGCGCGTACGCCGCGTACCAGTTTCTTCAACTGTTTGAAAAATTCGGCCCAGCAATTTTATTTCCGTCCGAAAGAAAACGATGCCTACCTGTTGGCCGGTTATCCCTGGTTTAAGGTGCGTGCCCGCGATTTGTTCGTTTCCGTACCCGGGTGCTCGTTGTCGATAGCCGACCCGGTTCGTTTCGAAAAGATTCTGGCGACGGCCATTCCCGCCGTGCGTAACTTTATGGCTACCGGGGCGAAAGACGCCGTGATTCACGAACTCGACGAGCCGGATGTGCTTTTATGGGCCGTTTGGGCTATCCAGCAATATGCCAAACACGAAGGAATAGAAAAGGCGCGCGCTTTATATGCCGGTTTCGTGGCTGAAATTATCGACTATATCCGGGCCCAGAAGCACCCGTTGCTGAAAGTTACCGATAACGGGCTCGTTTTTGCCGACGGAAAAGACCAGGCCGTCAGTTGGATGAATTCTACCTTGAACGGCCGTCCGGTCGTGCCGCGTTCCGGCTATATCGTAGAGTTTAACGCGCTGTGGTATAATGCACTCAATTTCTTTGTAGAATTGGCCGGCGAGCAACAGGCCGGTCCCGGGATAGACGCGTTGATTAAATCCATCGACAAATCGTTTCCCGAAGTATTCGTAAACGGATACAATTATTTATTCGATTATGTAAACGGCTCGTTTGTGGATTGGAGCGTACGCCCGAACATGATATTCGCCGTTACATTCGATTATTCGCCGTTAACCCGTACCCAGAAACGGGCCGTAGTCGACATCGTAACCAAGGAATTGCTTACTCCGAAAGGGCTTCGCTCGCTGAGCCCCAAGAGCGAAGGATATAAACCTTATTATGTGGGGCCGCAGGCGGAAAGAGACTTGGCTTATCATCAGGGTACTGCCTGGCCGTGGCTTTTCGGCGCCTACCTCGAAGCCTATCTGCGGGTGTTCGGTAAAAGCGGCGTTTCGTTTGTAGAACGAATGCTGATTAGCATGGAAGAAGAAATGTCGCTCCACTGCATCGGTTCCATACCGGAACTGTTCGACGGGAATCCGCCCTTTACCGGCCGGGGAGCTATTTCGTTCGCTATGAACGTGGCTGCTATTTTGCGAGTGGTCGATTTATTGAAAAAGTATAACGCCGAATAAAAGAATGTCGCTATGAAAGCATTGATGTTTGGATGGGAATTTCCCCCTCATATTTTGGGTGGTTTAGGAACCGCCAGCTACGGATTGACAAAAGGAATGGCCTTGCAGCCGGATATGGATATAACTTTCGTTATACCGAAACCCTGGGGAGACGAAGACCAGAGTTTCCTTAAAATTATAGGCGCCGGCAATACGCCTGTCGTATGGCGCGACGTATCTGCCGAGTACGTAAGCGAACGCCTTTCCAAATATATGGACCCGCAGGAATATTTCCGCTTGCGCGACCATATCTATGCCGACTTCAGTTACCGGCATGTAAACGACTTGGGATGTATCGAGTTTTCCGGTCGTTACCCCGATAATTTGCTGGAAGAGATTAACAACTATTCTATCGTGGCGGGGGTGATTGCGCGTACCGAACAGTACGACGTGATTCATGCCCACGACTGGCTTACGTATCCGGCCGGTATCCATGCCAAGAACGTTTCGGGAAAGCCGATGGTTATCCACGTGCACGCTACCGATTACGACCGGAGCCGCGGCAATGTGAACCCGGATGTATATGCCATCGAAAAAGACGGGATGGATAATGCCGACCATATCATTACGGTGAGTAACCTTACCCGTAATACGGTGATTGAAAAATACCACCAGAATCCGTCGAAGGTAACTACCGTGCACAATGCGGTGGAGCCGATGAGTCCGGAAATTCTGGCTATCCAGGATAAGAAAGGGGTAAAAGATAAAGTAATTACCTTCCTGGGGCGTATTACCATGCAGAAGGGGCCCGAATATTTTGTGGAAGCGGCCGCCAAGGTGTTGCAAAAAGCGCCGTCTACCCGGTTCGTCATGGCCGGTAGCGGCGATATGATGGACCAAATGATTCGATTGGCTGCCCGCCGGGATATTTCCGACCGTTTCCATTTTACCGGGTTTATGAAAGGGAAGCAAGTATATGAGGTGCTGAAATCGAGCGATGTATACGTAATGCCTTCGGTATCGGAGCCTTTCGGTATTTCGCCGTTGGAGGCTATGCAATGCGGCGTTCCTTCTATTATCTCGAAACAATCGGGATGCGCCGAAATTCTGGATTATGCAATAAAAATAGATTACTGGGATATTGAAGCGCTTGCCGATGCCATGTATTCGATTATCACTTATCCGGCTATGGCCCAGTTCCTGAAGGAAGAAGGGAAAAAGGAAGTAGACGAAATCAAGTGGGAATATGCTGGACGTAAGGTTCGTGCTATTTACGATAATGTAATCAATAACAGGTAAGAATAAAATAAAACATAGAATATTATGAAAACAATCTGCTTCTATTTTCAGATACATCAACCGTTCCGTTTAAAAAGATATCGTTTTTTCGATATAGGCAACGACCATTATTACTACGACGATTTCCAGAACGAAGAAATTATCCGCCGGATTGCCGAACGGTGCTACCTGCCGGCGAATAAAACGTTGCTGAGTATGATTAAGAGCAGCGGCGGGAAATTCAAGGTGGCTTTCTCTATTTCCGGTATTGCCCTTGAGCAGATGGAAGTATATGTTCCGGAAGTAATAGACAGCTTTAAGGAACTGGCTGCTACCGGAAACGTTGAATTTTTGGCCGAAACGTACGCCCATTCGTTGAGTTCGTTGGGCGACCCGGAAGAATTCGAATTGCAGGTAAAGCAACATAAAGATAAAATCCATACGTTATTCGGGGTCAAGCCGAAAGTATTCCGGAATACGGAGTTGATTTATTCCGACGATATTTCCTCGTTGGTATCGGCTATGGGTTTCAAAGGCATGCTTACCGAAGGTGCCAAGCATATTCTGGGCTGGAAGAGTCCGAACTATGTGTATACCTCGGCTGTTAATCCGTCGTTGAAACTGTTGTTGCGGAATTCCCGCTTTACGGAAGATATTTCTTCGCGTTTCTGTAATTATAGCTGGAGCGAATATCCGTTAACGGCCGATAAGTTTATGTCGTGGATTGCCAATACGCCAGAAGAAGAACAAATTGTTAATTTGTTTATGAACTACGAGGTGCTCGGTTCGTTGCATCCGGCCGAAAGCGGAGTGTTCGACTTTTTCAAGGCGTTGCCCCGGTATGCGGAGGAAAAAGGAATCAGTTTCGCTACGCCTTCCGAAGTGTTTAACTTATTAAAACCGGTCGATTCGATTTCCGTTCCGTATCCGATGTCGTGGGTCGACGAAGAAAGGGATACGAGTGCCTGGCTGGGGAATGTGTTGCAACAGGAGGCTTTCCGGAAACTGACGGGTATCGGCGAACGGGTACGGCTGGGCGACGACCGCCGGCTCAAGCAAGACTGGGCTTATCTGCAAAGCAGCGACCATTTTTATTATATGAGCACGAAGCATTTCGGACGCGGCGGGTTTAGCCCGTACGACAATCCGTACGATGCGTTCAACAATTACATGAATGTGCTTTCCGATTTCATTGTGCGGGTGAATGCCCAGTTCCCGGATTCGATTGAAAACGAAGAGTTGAACTCGCTTTTAACTACGATTAAAAATCAGGGAAAAGAAATCGAGGAACTGCAAAAGGAAGTGGAAAAACAAAAGAAGAAAGCAGCTAAAAAAGTAAATCAGTAAGGTTGGATAGGAGGGAGGTTGTCTTTAGCCGGATGGCTTCCTTTCGAACGGAACAGGCTGTATACCGGTAGTCGGAGATTCGGGAACGTTGGTTTACCTTGTATGGCAGGGTAAGTGTATAAGGTTCGATGGAGAAACGCTACGGGTTATACAGCTTGTTTGTTTCACCTCCGACGCGTCATTGAAGCACGGGGCGGCGGAATGTTTTTTATTCACTGCGCGCCGGTTTTGTGCGCGCCGAACCGGTACACCGGGCGACTCCGTTAGCGTATGGCTGCTTTTTATTACCGGAAAGACACGTTACATTTTAAGCACGATGCGTTCGCCCAGTTCTTTGGATAATACTCCTTTTATTTCGTTGAGGCGGCTTTGCCTGG
Organism: Parabacteroides sp.; assembly: GCA_020860905.1. Taxonomy (GTDB): domain Bacteria; phylum Bacteroidota; class Bacteroidia; order Bacteroidales; family Tannerellaceae; genus Parabacteroides_B. Next base: position 4,954 of record JAJBTJ010000191.1, read on the forward strand.
TCATCAGTTCCGTGATTTTATCCATGTCGTCGCCGGCGTCTTTTATTTGTTGCCGGATGTCTTTTATTTGCCGGGAGATATAGGCATTTTTCATTTCGAATATTTCGCGCGGCACTAATTGCCCCAGTTTATCTTCTTCTTTCTCCAGGGCCTGGAACTTCGAGTGGTACTTGCTGAGCTGGTACTTTTCGCTGATCAGGTTGGCCGCTAATTGGCTTACCTCCGGATTAGGATGCGAAAGGAAATACCGCTGGGCGGTGAAATTTTCCGCAGAAGAAATCTGCCGGATGGCTTCGTCGAGGATTTCTTTGTATAAAGGAGTATAGAAAGTAAGTTCGTCTCTTTCCAGGTCGAATTTGATATATTCGGCCACCCGCATCGTTATTTGTTTCTGCTGTTCCTCGTCGAAATAATTGTATAAAATGCGTTCGCCGTACCGGACGATATACCGTAAAAGCTCCTTTTCGTATTTTTCGTAAGGCGATTGCGCCGGTTGGTGCTGTACCGGCACATACGGAACCGGGGCTTCCGAAAAGACCTCTTCCGGCGGGTATCCCGCCGGCGCCTCCGAATAGCCATTTCCCGGAATACCGGGATAGTCGGGGATGGCGGTATAGTCCGGTGCGGGAGACGGCGGAAGAGTGGCGGCTACTTCCGGATTAGAAGGATAAGTATTCCGGTTTCCCGGAGGAACGGCTGCTTTTTCCTGGTTTTTTATACGTATTTTGTTGATTTCGCTCAGCACCACCCGTTCGTCTATTTCCAGCATGCCGCTGCATTCGCGAACGTACACCGAGCGGGCGATGTTATCGGGTATAATGGCGATGGTACGCACGATGTCCGAGATAAGAGCCGAGCGCTTAATCGGGTCGTTGCCCGCATCTTCCAGCAATAACTTGGTTTTGAAGCGGATAAAGTCGGTTTCGTTGGTCTGGATAAAATCGTTGAACGAAGCGGCATTTTGCTTGCGTGCGAACGAGTCCGGGTCTTCTCCATCGGGTAATAAAACCACTTTGATATTCAACCCCTCCTCTAAAAGCAAATCGATTCCCCGCAAAGCCGCTTTGATGCCGGCGGCATCGCCGTCGTACAGTACGGTGATATTGTTGCTGAACCGGTGGATTAACCGGATTTGCCCTTGGGTAAGAGCGGTGCCCGACGAGGCCACGACGTTCTCGATGCCTGCCTGGTGCATGGAAATTACGTCGGTATACCCTTCCACCAGGAAACATTTGTCGGCCTTTACGATGGCTTGTTTGGCAAAATAGATGCCGTACAGCTCGTTACTTTTGTGGTAAATCTCGCTTTCGGGGGAATTAACGTATTTCGCCGTTTTATCGTCTTTCTTCAACACCCGGCCGCCGAATGCCACCACTTTCCCGGAAACGGTATGTACCGGAAAAATAACCCGGCCGCGGAACCGGTCGTATACCGACCCGTCGTCGCGGGTAACCACCAATCCCGTTTTTTCGAGGTATTCCTTTTTATAACCGCTCTTGGTAGCTGCCTGGAAAAAGGCGTCGCGTTTATCCAGGCTATATCCTAATTGGAATTTCCGGATGATGTCTTCACGGAAGCCCCGTTCTATGAAATAGCGCATACCGATGTGCTGCCCGTCGATGTGCTCGTGCAACTGTGTGGTAAAGTATTGTTGGGCGAACGCGTTTACGATGAACATGCTTTCGCGGTCGCTCCGGATTTGCTTCTCCGCATCGGTGAGCTCTTTCTCTTGTATTTCGATGTTGTATTTCTTGGCTAAGAAACGCAAGGCATCGTAATAACTGAGCTGCTCGTGCTTCATGATGAAATGAACGGCCGTTCCGCCTTCGCCGCAAGCAAAGCATTTGCAGATGTTCTTTGCCGGCGAAACGTAAAATGAAGGCGTTTTATCCGTATGGAACGGACATAAACCCACCAGGTTAACCCCTCTTTTGCGCAGGGTAACGAACTCGGACACTACATCTACGATGTTGGCGGCGTCCAGTATTCTGTCGATGGTAGGTTGGTCGATCATGGCCGTTCTTGAATCTTATCTTCGCACAAAGGTAATAAAAATTCGAAAGCCTGTCCGGTTCGCCGGTGCAGCTTTTAAACGGGAACGGCCGTCTGTATTAGTAAACGGAACGTATCGGATAGGAAACTAAGGGAAAGTTAAAGATTATATATTATTTCCGAGCTCACTATAAACGGATTATATTTGTATAGAGAAGGTTTTGATTTTTGATTTTTTATCTTTTACGAGAGTAAACTTCGAAAAGAAAAAGCAGTCTAAATAAGCAAATGTTGAATTTAGGAAAATAAATACTAAAGAAGAGGAGAGAAACGAGATGAAACCCATAAAATTAACCGCTTTGGCAGGCATGTTGCTGATGGCTTTTTCGGCTGTAGGGCAGGAAGAGTTTTTCGACGACGTATATTCCTTTACGGGAACGAAGAAGACAAAAGCGAAAAAAGAAATAGAGCAAACGCAACCGGCGCAACCGGAAAACGTAATCGCTTCTTACTCGGATGCGGATGTGCCGGTATACGACGATGCGGAAGTCGACGAATATAACCGCAGGTCGGCCCCTTCGGCAACGGGTACGGCAAAACAAACGAAAGCGAATGCCGCACAGAACGCCCGGGCAAAGAACGAGCGTACTTCGGATACGGAGTACACGGAGCGCATCGTGCGGTATCACGACCCGTCGAAGATTAGCGTGGCCGGTGCTGATAACGTGAATATCTACCTGAGCGACGGCTATTACGGATACGGGTACGATACGGATTATGCCAACGGAAACTCTAACGTGAATATTTCGTTGAATTTCAATAATGCAGGCTGGCCGTATTACGACCCATGGTACTATAACAGTTGGTATAATCCGTGGTATAACCCCTGGTACGGCCCGTATGCTTATTCCCCACGATGGAATTTCGGATGGGGTTGGGGCGGTTTCGGCTGGAACTTCGGTTGGAATGCAGGCTGGTACGACCCGTGGTACGGTCCTTCGTGGGGCTGGGGCGGATATTGGCCGCATTACCACTATCATCCCGCTTATGTGAGTTCAAACCGTTATTATTCGAACGGTCGCTCCACTACCCGTGGCTCGTATTATTCCAGTGGCAGGAATACGTCCCGTTCTACGGCGATTTCGTCCGGACGCGGAACAACCCGTTCCAACAGAAGTACGGCCATCACTTCCGGGCGCGGTACCACCGGCAGCTCGACGAGAGGCACCGCCATTACTTCGGGAAGAGGCACCGGTAGTACCAACCGGTCTACTATCCGTTCTTCCTCCGGGAATGCGACCCGGGGAACCGGAATATCGTCCGGCAGAGGCACTGCGATACGGAATAATTCCGGAAGCAGTATCAGCCCTTCTTCGCGGACGCGTACCACGCGGCCTAATTCGGGTGCAACGAATTCGCGAAGCTCTACGCGGCAATACTCGGCGCCTGCTACCCAAAATTACAATACGGCGCCGTCGCGGAGTACCACGCGTACCGAAAGCCGGAGTTATACGGCTCCTTCCAGAAGCAGCAGCGGCAGTAGTTACAGCGCTCCTTCGCGAAGCAGCAGCGGAGGCGGTTCGGGCAGCGGACGCTCGGGTGGCGGACGCGGACGTTGATACCCGGGAGGGGTAGTTGGTAGAAAAATACAAGATGGCAGAATGGATTGAATTGGGTATTAGTTGAGATAAAAAACAGAATATGAAAAAAGGTGTAGTTTTATTGGCAACCGCGCTACTGTCAGGCAGTAGCGCTGCCTTATATGCGCAAAGCGAAATCGATGCATATAGATATTCACAAACCGATTTATCCGGTTCTGCCCGGTATTTAGGTATGGGTGGGGCGTTCGGAGCGTTAGGCGGCGATATTTCCGCCATGTCGACCAATCCGGGCGGCTTGGCTATTTACCGGAGCTCGGAAGTGGTAACCACGTTAGGGTTTACTACCAATCGTACCAACACCGATTGGACGGGTGTTTCGGTAAAAGACAGCAAAACGAAATTCAATTTCGATAATATTGCCTATGTAGGCTATTTTCCTACGGCCAACGATGAGGGTATAATGAGTTGGAATGTGGGTTTTTCGTACAACCGGGCTAAGAATTACAACCGGACTTACCGGATGTCGGGCGCTAATTTCGGGGGAGCGATGGGCTCCGTATCGGATTATGTGGCCGATGTCACTTCGCGGGCGATGATTAACGGGAATATTCCTTTCGGCGAGTTGCTGTATGAAAAAGGGGTGCACGACCCGTATGATACCGATATTCCCTGGCTTTCTGTTTTAGGGTATGAAGGCGGTTTTATCGATCCTCAGGACGATAAGACGAATTATGTCGGTCCTTATCAAAGCCGGATGTACGGCGAGTTGCTGAATGCCGACTTGTATGTAAACGAGCGCGGCGGAATCGACAGGTATAACATTTCGTTTGCCACCAATATTTCCGATATTTTATTTATTGGCGCTACGGTAGGTATTACCGACTTGAGCTACCATACCAGTACTTTTTATACCGAGAATTTCGGTTCGGGTGATAATCTTCAATTAGGCAACGAGCTGAAAACCGAAGGAACCGGTTATACTTTCAATTTCGGTATTATCGGCCGTCCGTCCGATTACCTGCGGCTGGGGATTGCTTACCAAACCAAAACCAAATATAAAATGACCGATTATTACTTCGGTGAGGCGAGCTCGTTTATTAATGAAGAGATAGCCGATAATAAGGTAGAGGCTAAAACGCCGGCCGGAGAGTACGATTACCGGTTATCTACTCCCGATAAATGGACTTTCAGTATAGCGGGTATCATCGGTCAAACCGCCTTGATAAGCGTGGATTACGAGTTGTCGGATTATTCGAGGATGAAACTTTGGCATGCTGACGATACGCCTATATATGATACGAACGGAGATATAGAAGAAGATTTCGGCGTGGCCCATACCGTAAAGGCGGGTGCCGAAGTAAAAGTAACTCCCCAGTTTGCCGTACGGGTAGGAGGCGCCTGGATGACTAATCCGATGAAAAGTGCCGTGCGTAACGGTGAAGTAGAGGTTTTTACCGCCGGTACGATTCCCAATTACGTAGTAGACCGGGGCGTTACCAGCCATTACACCGTAGGGTTAGGCTATCGTTTTACGCCTAACTTTTATGCCGATGTGGCTTGCGTATTCAAAACATATAAAGAAAACGTATATGCTTTTTCGCCGGTGGGTACAACCGAAGGCGTAACGACAGGTGTTCCGTCGTACCCGGCAAGCATGAAGAATAATGCCACCCAGGTAGCTTTTACGTTAGGATATAAATTTTAAATTACGGTAAATCGTGCCCGGCCGTGCATCGGAAATCCATACTTCCGGTGTGCGGCCGGGTATTTATTTGGATGTCCTACTTTGCCTTTCACACTTTTTATTTACCTTTGTTCCGGATAAACGAAAACAACTATGAGTCATAAAGTCGCTCCCTCTTTGCTCTCGGCCGATTTCCTGCAATTAGGCAAGGAAGTGGAAACAATCAATGCCAGCGAGGCTGATTGGCTTCATTTGGATATTATGGACGGCGTATTCGTACCGAATATCTCTTTCGGGTTTCCGGTGCTGCAAGCCATTAAGCCTGTGTGCCGCAAGCCGATGGATGTACATTTGATGATTGTGGAGCCCCAGAAGTTTATCAGGGAAGTGGCGGATGCCGGAGCCTATATGATGAATGTACATTACGAAGCCTGTACCCACCTGCATCGTACAGTGTGCGCCATCAGGGAAGCCGGGATGAAGGCCGGCGTAACGCTCAATCCGCATACTCCTATTTCCCTTTTGGAGGATATACTTGCCGATTTGGATATGGTGTTGCTGATGTCGGTTAACCCGGGTTTTGGCGGACAGCGTTTCATAGAGCATTCGGTAGATAAAACGTACCGGCTGAAACGGATGATTCGCGAACGCGGCCTCGATGTGCTGGTGGAAGTAGACGGGGGTGTTAACCTGGAAACCGGCAAGCGCCTGATAGAAGCCGGCGCCGACGTATTGGTGGCCGGGAATTTTATATTTAAAAACCCCGACCCGCAAAAAGTGATAAGCGAACTGAAGCATATTTGAAATTCCTATGATAAAGGAACTTGTAAAGCGGCCTTTTTCCAGGCTGCTTTTTTTATTGTCGACCGGAATCTTACTACAGTACTATTGGCCCGCTGCGTTTTGGTGGTCGTATGTACTGCCCGTACCTGCGTTGCTGGCTATGAGTATTTATACGTATGGAATCAAAAAAAACAGTTTCGGTTGGCGGTGGCTTTGGGGGGCCGGCTTCGCTTGTTTGTTTTTATTCCTGTCGGTACAATGGATGCACCGGTATTGGCTGGATTTGCAGTGGCAACCGCCGGCCGGAGAAATCGTTGCCCGGGTAACGGTTACGGGTCCTGTCGAAATAAAAGGGCGTTCTGCGGTTTGCTCCGCCAGGCTTCAGTCGTACGAATACCGGGATTCGCTGCTGTTTACCCGCCGGAAAATACGGATTTATTTCACCAACGATACGGCAGCCCTTCGTTTGCAACCCGGCGATTGTTTGTGGGTACAGGGGCGTTTCCGGACATTGTCTGGTTCGGTGCAGGCAAAAGGGTATGAGGCTTACTGGCGTAATAAAGGCGTTTCGGCTATCAGCCGGGTAGCTGCCGGTAACTGGTGGCTGGTTTCTTCTTCGCACGCTTTACCTTATGGTTTGTTACGGTTGCGCAACCGATTGTTGTCGCATTTTCATCGGTTGGAGCTTACCTCTGACGAAAGAGCCGTAATCGCTGCATTGGCTTTCGGGTATACGGGTGGCCTGGAGGGGGAGGTGAGGAACCGGTTTTCGATTACCGGTGTAGCTCACTTGTTAGCGGTAAGCGGTTTTCATGTGGGAGTGATAGCGGGGTTTTTGGTTTTCTTGTTCGGGTTTTTACCCCGTTGGCTTTTGTTCGCGGGGGTGAAATATGTCATACTGGTTCTGGCTGTTTGGGCATTCGTTTTGTTTACGGGAGCGGCTGCTCCTGCGGTTCGGGCGGCTTCCGTTTTTTCGCTTTACTGCGCGGGGCGCCTCGTACGCCGTTCGTCGGATGCGTACAATACGTTGGCTGCTGCCGCTTTCCTGATGCTGGTATGGAATCCTTATAATTTGTTCGATATCGGATTTCAGTTAAGTTTTACCGCCGTCTTTTTTATCCTTTACCTGCAACCCCGGTTAAGTAGTTTACTGCCGGTACGTAATCCTGTTATACGGTACGGTTGGAACGGCCTTACGGTTACGTTGGGGGCTCAAATCGGAACGGCGCCTCTTTGCTTGTATGCATTCGGGAGTTTTCCGGCGCTTTTTATTTTTACCAATTTTCCGATGGCGTTGCTCGCTATGTTGTTGATTTCCGCTACGTTTATATGGGTGGTGGCGGAACAGTGTTTTTCTTCGGGCGTTTATCTGCAACGGGTCGTCGAGCTGTGCGGCCACGCTTTTTTCCGGTTGGCTGACAGGTTCGCCCGGGTACCGGGGGCTTCTTTTTCCGTTCCGTTCGGGTTTTGGGAAATGGTTGTTTGTTATGCGATTCTTTTTTTCTTTTTGATTTACAGGAGGAACCGGCGGCCGAAGATGTTTTTAGCTTCCCTGGGGTTGATAGTCGTGTTGCTTCTTTTGTTATATGTACGTAGAAA
>JAJBTJ010000124.1 GCA_020860905.1 Parabacteroides sp.
GTTTATCATCACTCCGCTTTCTTCGTTCCGGTTGGTACGTTTTTCCGTTTTTACAGAACAAATAAGTTATATGCAAACAATCATCTATTCCAACTATTAATCGAAAGAGTAAAGAGTATGAAAATTCATGTGTATTTATGTATGATGCTCCTTCTTTTCTGTGCGGTTACAACCCAGGCCGCCACCGAAAAAGAAAGCATCCGAGTAACCGGTACCGTAGTATCGGAAGGAGAAGCGCTGCCCGGGGTAGCGATTCTGGTTAAAGGAACCACCAACGGAACCGTTACCGACCTCAACGGCCAATATGCCATCAACGTTCCGGAAAACGGCACGCTGGTATTTTCGTTTATCGGGCTGAAAACCCAGGAAGTAGCCGTGAGAAACCGGAAAATCATCAACGTAACGATGGAAAGCGATACCCAGGCGTTAGAAGAAGTGATGGTGGTAGCCTATTCTACCGCAAAGAAATACAGCTTTACCGGAGCGGCCTCGACCGTAAAAGGCGACGAAATAGCCAAGCTGAAAACCTCGAGCGTATCCAAAGCATTACAAGGTACCGTATCGGGACTGCAATCGAGCTCCTCGAGCGGACAGCCGGGTACCGACGCCGACATCCGTATCCGCGGTATCGGTTCTATCAATGCCTCGAGCTCGCCTCTGTATGTGGTCGACGGCGTGCCTTACGACGGTAACATAAACGCCATCAATCCCGACGACATCGCTTCTATCACCGTGTTGAAGGATGCCGCTTCGGCCGCCCTGTACGGTTCGCGCGGCGCCAACGGGGTAATCATCATCACCACCAAACAAGGAAAAGCCGAATCGAAAGCTACCGTAAACGTAAAAGCCACCTTCGGCGTATCCAAACGGGCGGTAAGCGACTACAAACGGTTGGGTACGAACGACCATTTCCAGTTATATTGGGAAGCTCTGCGTAACCAGTATGCGAAAGATACCAAAAATTATACGCCGGAAACGGCAGCTCTCACAGCTTCGCAAGAGTTGGTTTCGAAATTGATGAAATCCGGACCGAATCCTTACGGCCCGAATTATCCCGAACCGGTAGGAACCGACGGCAAATTGGTAGCCGGAGCTGTTCCGTTGTGGAGCACCGACTGGATAGAAGCCTGCGAACAAAATGCTTACCGTACCGACGTAGGACTCAACGTATCGGGTGGAGGTAAAAACAACCAATACTATTTTTCGGTAGGTTACCTGGACGATAAAGGTATCGCGCTCGAATCGGGATACAAACGTTTCAACTTGCGTACTAACCTCTCGAGCGACATCAACAACTGGCTGAAAGGCGGTGCGAACATCGGGTTTACCCACTCGATACAGAATTACCCGATGTCGTCCGACTCGAACACAGGCAACGTAATCAATACCGGCCGGTTGATTCCGGAATTTTACCCGCAGTATAAAATGAACGAAGACGGCAGTTACCAGCTCGATGCACAAGGTAACCTGCAACCCGACTTCGGCTCGTACCGCCCCGACATCGCCAACTGGAACATCCCGGCTACCTTACCGTTGGATAAAACGGAAAACCTGCGCGACGAACTGAGCGCCCGTACCTTCCTGGAAGCTACCTTTATCAAAGGGCTGAAATTCAAAACCAGCTTTAACTTCGACCTGGTTAACTACAATTCGCTGGATTACACCAACCCTAAAATCGGGCCGGCGGTTCGTACAGGCGGCGGTAGCGAACGTACCAATACACGCACCCTTTCCTGGACATGGAATAATATCCTTACCTACGAACACGATTTCGGCGATCATCATTTAAATGTACTGGCAGGTGAAGAAGCTTATTCGTACCGGTATGACTATTTATATGCTTCGCGCTCGAAAATGGCATTGCCCGACTTTCCCGAACTGACGGTAGGCTCGCAACTGACGGGCGGTAACGGTTACCGGTATGACTATTCGTTAATCGGATACCTGCTCCGTGCCGAATATAACTACCAGGGTAAATATTTCCTTTCCGGCTCGTACCGGCGCGACGGTTCTTCCCGCTTCGCACCCGAAACCCGCTGGGGTAATTTCTGGTCGGTCGGCGCTTCGTGGAGAATCGAAAAAGAAAAGTTCATGGCCGCCACCGAAGACTGGTTATCGGCTCTTACATTGAAAGCCAGCTACGGAGCACAAGGAAACGACGACTTGGGTACTTATTACGCCAGCAACGGGTTGTATGCCATCACATCCAACACGGGCGAAAGCGCACTGGTGTCCGACCGGTTGGCTACTCCGAAGCTGAAATGGGAAACAAACCTGAACTTCAATATCGGACTCGATTTCTCTTTGTGGAACAACCGGCTTTCGGGCTCGTTCGACTTCTTCCAGCGTAAATCGAAAGACTTGCTGTATTCGCGTCCGCTCGCTACCTCGTTAGGCTATTCATCTATCGACGATAACGTAGGTGCATTGAAAAATACCGGTTTCGAAATCGAACTGAAAGGTACCGTAATCGATACCCGCGACTTCAAATGGAGCTTGGGAATGAACCTGACGCATTACAAGAACAAAGTAACCGAATTGCCGCTGAAAGATATGCCGGCCGGAACCTTCACCAAATTGCAGGAAGGCCGCTCGGTGTACGATTTCTACCTGAAAGAATGGGCCGGCGTAAATCCGGACAACGGCGACCCGCTGTGGTACAAAGATGTGTTGGATGCTAACGGGAACGTAATAGACCAGACTACGACAAACATGTATTCGGATGCCTCTTACCACTTCGTAAACAAATCGTCGTTGCCCGACGTATACGGAGGTTTCAATACCGCTTTCACCTACAAAGGGTTCGAGCTTTCCGCTTTATTCGCCTACAGTATCGGCGGGTACGTATACAACCGCGATGTTGTTATGATTATGGGTAACGGCTCGGTAGCCGGACGTGCCTGGCACGAAGATATGCTGAACCGCTGGACGCCCGAGAACCGGTATACCGACATTCCGGCATTAGGTACCAAAACCAATAGCTGGACCAGCACTTCCACCCGGTTCTTATACAACAACTCTTATCTGCGTTTGAAGAACGTAATGCTTTCGTACTCGCTGCCGAAACAGGTAATCAACAAAATCACGTTGCAAAACGTACAGGTGTTTATCCAGGGCGATAACTTGTTTACCGTACACAACGTACCGGGAATGGACCCCGAACAGGGCATTTCGGGCGTAACGTATTACCGGTATCCGGCCATGCGTTCGTTTACGGGAGGTATTAACGTAACATTCTAAATTTTAAACAGTCGATATACATAATATGAAAAAGTTTATTCTGAATATAAGTTTAGCGCTTTCCGGATTAGCCGGGATGTGCGGTTGCAGCGGAAGTTTCCTCGACCATGAGGCTACCGACGCCGTTACCGACGAAATAGCAAAAGAACCTTCGAACGCAGAGCGGGTGTTCAACGGAGCTTGGTATAATTTGTTCGAAGATACGTACACGTATGCCAATATGGGTTACCGGGCTTTTATGTGCCAGGACGATATGATGGGTAACGACGTGGTATCGCGGCCGATGTACGGATTCAACTCGTCGTACCAATATACCGACGTACCCGACCCTACGGTAAGCCGTACTGCTTTTGCCTGGTCGCTCCTGTACAAAACCATCCACAACTGCAACCTGGTTATTTCTATGAAATTACCTGAGGGGGAAGATGCTACCACCTTGCATTATTCCCAGGGAAAAGCGTTGGCGCTGCGGGCATTTTGTTATCTTCACCTGGCACAACACTACCAGTTTACCTACCTGAAAGATAAAACGGCTCCTTGCGTACCCGTTTACACGGAACCGAATACCACCGATTCGCAACCCAAGGCCCGGTCGACCGTGGAAGAGGTATATGAACGCATCCTCGACGACTTGACTGACGCGAAAGCATTTTTAGCCAACTACAACCGGAACGGCGTTATGTTCAAACCGAATATCGACGTGGTAAACGGGTTGTTGGCCCGTACGCATTTGTTGATGGGAAACTGGACTGAAGCAGCCCTGGCTGCCAAAGCCGCCCGGAAAGGATACCCCCTGATGAACGAAGAAGAATATAAATCGGGATTCAGCGATGCTAAAAACCCCGAGTGGATGTGGGCACACTTGCAAACCCTCGACCAATCGAATGCCAGCTACAACTTTTACTATATCGACGTAGTGGTAAGCGATTCGTATAACAGTTTCATGGCCGACCCGCATTTTATGAACCTGTTCAGCGACGGCGATTACCGGAAAGATTTGTTCCAATGGATGCGCGAAGGGTACTTAGGATACCGTAAATTCCGTATCCGCGACGACGAAACGGGCGATATTCTGTTGATGCGCTCGTCGGAAATGTATCTTATCGAAGCGGAGGCGGAAGCACGTAACCATAACGTTCCGGCAGCCGAGCTGATTTTAGACGAATTATTAAAAGCTCGCGGATTAGCCGGATATACTGCAAACGGAAAATCGGAAAGCGAAGTTATCGAAGATATTCTGATAGAACGCCGGAAAGAGCTTTGGGGCGAAGGTTTCGCTATTACCGATATTTTACGTACGCAAAAAGCGGTAGAACGCGAACCGCTTACCAAGGCTGAAGCCGAAAACAAAGTAAAATGCTGGCAGGAAGACGGGAAAGAGAAAGAATTTCTTCCGCAAGGACATTGGATAACGAACTTACCGGACGAATCGGCATTCGTTCCCAATAGCCGGTATTACCTTTATGCCATCCCGCAAAAAGAAATCAACGCGAATCCGAATATCCAGTAAAACGAGCGGATTACCCGGTTAATAAAAACGGTTGCATCATGAGCCTTTCCACGCTCCGGTGCAACCGTTTTTTATAAAAAGGCAAATGCAGTTGCAGAGGCTTGCACGCACCGGACAGCGAAACCGTTGTTACGGTTGTTGTTGTTCACGTACGCATCTCTGGAGTTGAAGTACAGGTTGTAGGCGTTGCTGCCATTAGGCGTAGACGACCATACGTACCCGTTCGTACCCGAATTGTAGAGCTTGCCGTCGCTGTTGTTCCGGTACCCGGAGGCGGGGAAGAAAAATGTAACCGCTAACCTGGTTGCACCACAAAACCGGCAAGCCGGCAGTATAATGGCAACGCCCGCATAGCTCGTAACAATACCCGGCCAAAGCGCTGTTCGGCCCCGGTTATTTGCGTTACAAGCGGGTTACTGAATCTGCAATGACACTCTCCGGCAAAACAAGGCTTTGCCGGACTCCCGTCATGCCTGCATTTGCCTTAGGAAATCCGGTAAAAACCTATCGTTTGTTGTTTCATTTTTGACGTTTTTAGTTCTGTATGGTAAACCGGGCTTTTTTTGTAAATACCGGTAGGCTTTACAAGCCCTATTTATCTTTTGCCGGTTCTATCGTTGGGCGAAAAAGGATAAAACCGTTCTTTTTTTTCAAGGAAATACGCTACATCTATCTCTTTTATTTCCGGCACATCCGTATCGCTGAAAGTAAGTTGTTTCAGAACCAGGCGCCCGGAACCGGTATCGTAATACAGAATCCGCTCCCCTAATTCCTCCAGAGAGTCGCGCGATAAGGCCCGCGAAGGCTCGATTCCGGCCTGCAATAAAATACCGTGCCACAACGAATCGACCGACATGCGGAAATAAACCGAATCGACCAGGCCAGACCCTGCATAAGAAGAAAGTATCAGTTTATTCCCGTTAACCTGTTGTTCAAGGCTGTTGGCATACTGGTAAGGATATACCGGATACAACACACGGAAACCGGTTACATCCACCGCCACCGACCGGCGCTCAATCGCAAACACCGGAGCTTCGTTGTACCAGGAATGTTCTCCGAACTCGGCATACGCCCGGTAGGCGCCCGGGATAACGGAATCGAGCAACATCGAAGAAGAGGCCAATCCGTATTTGTTTTTTACCACCTGCTCCGCCCCTTCCCGTGCCACATACCGGAAGGACTCGTACAAGCGGCGGTATTTTTCTTTTATACCGGTAGTATCCGCCGGCATTTGCCGGGTAAAAGAGAACTGACCGGCGGATGTAAAAAGTCCCAGCGAAGCAGCCGTTTCGTCGAGCCGCTTTTCCTGCGAGCGCAACCCTAACCGGGAAGCCGAAATACCGGGAATATACGTAAATACCGATAACAACAGAATGCCTATCCATGCCATATACCAATACCGGCCCCACTTCTTACTGAAAAACATCAGCGTGCATACAGAAAGAAAAGCGCCTAATACAACTAAGTATACCCGGTCTTGCGTATAACCGTACTGCCCGATACGGTAAAAAGCGCCGGCCCAGAACATTCCCAACGCCGGCAACACGTACCAGGAGGCGTACCGGTAATACCAGTCGTAATACCGGCGCTGCAAAAACGGCTGGCATCCTTTCAACAGGAAAGTGACCGACACAAACGCGATAACGATATAGGCCACGCCTCCTTTCGGCAACGACCACAACAAGGTTATTTTAATAAAATACACATACAGAATCACGGCATAGGTCAACAAGGCCGGCGAAAGCACGTAATTCAGCAAGATGGAGAACAACCGGGTAATCCGCATCTCCGTTTCCTGCCGGTCGTCGAAAGTGAGAAACAACAGCGAGAGCATCAGGAAATAGGCTACCGAAGCAGAATAGGAAATAAACCGGCCTTCGGAATAGTGGAATACATCGAAAATGTACTGGATGGAAAAAAACACGGAAAGCGAAAGTAACCACGCTACGGTAGCCAACATAACAGCGAACAAAAGGGATTGGAGGTAGCGTAGTACAGACCGGATAAAAAGAAAATTGTTTTTCTGCCGGGTACTCACCCAATATACTAACTGAATTACGGCCAGCGATACGAAGTAAACGGCCTCGGAACCGGTTTCGAGCCAAAAGAAAGGAACAAAAAATACGGCGGAGAGATAATAAAGCCATCGAAACGGGGTTTGCCGCCCGGCAGTGAGTCCGTTCAACGAGTAAGAAGCCAGGAAAAAAACAGGATAATAACATAATACCCATTTCAGCGACTCGTCGTCGGCATACCGCACTTCGTAATGCCAACACCCGAGCACGCAAAACAGAACGGATAAGGCTACTTCGACGGGATTTCGACGCAGGGCGGTTTGCATCCGGAAGAGTAAAGCATTCAGTTTTTCTTGCATGGCAGTATATTTTCAGGTTTCTTTTCCCCGCAAATGTACAAAAAAGAGAACTCGGTTAACGAAACGTCCGGTTTTATTTCGACTTTTCATTTCTTCCGGAGGAGTTCTTCTGCTTTTCGAATGCCGTCTGTTCGCGCAGGCGTCCGCATAAAACAAAACGGAAGCCGGGCCGGACCGTTGTAAAATACACCGCCCCGGCCCGCTTCCGTTTACACCGTCCGCAGGCTCGTTACTCGTAATGCAGCGCTTCGGCCGGCTGTATCTTCGCCGCATTCCGGGCCGGATACCAAATACCTGTTATAATCATTCCCGTGAGCAACAGGTAGGCAATAAACGTAGTAATCAGAAAACGTCCGGCCGAAAAAGGAAGCAGGTCGACGTCTACGATTTCCAGCATTCCCAGGTTAAGCGATACCAGGATAGCGGGTACGGCAGCAAATGCCAACAACACAATGCCCTCTGTAACCAGCAGCCGTTTCAACCCCGAGGGAGTGTCGCCCAACGCTACGCGCAAGCCCATTTCACTTTTACGCGAGGCTGTACGCACCCAAAAGGTTCCTACGATACCGAGGATAATATTGACGAGCAAAAATACCATCACGGCCGTTTGGGTTTTCAATTCGTTTTTAGTTCCCTCCCAGGAAAAATATGCCTCGCGTTGATCGGAAAAAGGTTTCACATCCAACAAGTAAACGTTTCCTACCTGCAACCGCGAAGCCATATCTTTCCGGAAACGTGCGGGAAAGTCTTTACCGGTTCCCGGTTTTACCCTCACGCATACTTCCTCGGTATAGGGCTGGATAGGATCGGTATGCCGGGCCAATTCTTTTTCCGACAACAACAGGAAATATCCTCCCCGGGGCTGTTGAAACTCGGAATAACGGAAAGTGCTTAGCACCGGGCCTACCTGATAGGGAATACTGTCGCCGCCGAAATAGATGTTTCTCTCCCCTGCGGTATGGCCGTCGAATAATTCTTTCTCCGTTTCGGCTGTAATAATCATTTTCCCTTCTTTTACCGCCGCATCCAATACTTCGGGGCCTTCGCCTTTCGAGGTGCGGCAACCGAACACACTGAAAAAGCCGGGGCTTACGTGACGTTCGATGTAGTTTTTCGTAACCGAACCGGCACGTATATTCCCGTGGGTGTTCGACATGTTGTAAGGATAAGCCGCCCTGGATACGCTTACCGCTTCTATTCCCGGATATTGGCGAATCCGGTTTACTATTTCGAGCAAATCTTCTCCCGAAGTGGTGGCTTTATTTTCCGGCGCGGCGTATTTCAGGCTCTGCGGCGTATATTCGTCTAATTGTATCAGGTAAACAGACTCGATATTGTAACCCAACGGCAAAAAATAGGTACGCACTTGTACATACATATAATCCACGATATACCACAGAAAAATGGAAACGAACAACAACTCGAGCCAAATCAGTATATTGCTGCTGCGTTGTGTCCAGATAATTTTTATAATATGCTTTATCATAATCTTCTGTCGATTTATTATTGTTGGTTTAAAGACGATACGATGTTTTTCCTCGAAGCTATCCAGGCCGGTATACCTGCCGATACGAGGTTTATCAACAAGCAAAACAGGAAGGCGTAAACAAATACCATCGGCTTGAAAAGCATTTTCATCGAAGTGGTATCAGTGCCGCTGGACAGGGACTGGATGGTGGTAAACAGAAGCCAATCTTTCATCATCACGACGGCGAAATACGATAAAGCCAGTCCTACCGCTCCTCCGATTAAGGTAAATATAAAGTTTTCATACAGGATTTGTCCGAATAACTCTTTTTGCGAAGCCCCGAACGCCTTGCGCACGCCCAACTCCGCCATCCGTTTTTTCATACGCGAAAGAGTAATACCCGATAAATTAAAAGCCGGCACCAATAGCAATACGAGAATGATGATAACGTATTTCCGGATAAGCGCGGACGCATCGGATTCGTCACCGGCCCAACGGCGACTCAGTTGGGCAAACTGCGTATCCGGTTGCCCCCGCAAATCGAGGCATAAATCCGACAAGGTGCCGTTCATCATTTCCACCCGTTGGTTTACTTCCCGGCGAATTGCGTCGAAATCGGCCGATGAAGGCGCCAGGATATAGCAGCGCATGGAGCCAAGCAAATCTTCGGCCCACCCGTCTTCCGACAGAGGCGTGGTAGTGTAAGGAGCCCATACGTTTCCGTACGCCGCTTCAGCCTGCATGGGAACATCTTTCACTACCCCGCCTATCGTATAAGGCACAAAACCCAATTCGACTGTCTTTCCCACGACCTCTTTCGTTCCGTACAACCGGCGCGCGATGGTTTCGGATATAACGACTTTCCGGATACCGGATTCGAATTCTTCTTGTACATAGGGTTGCCCTTCTAAAAAATTAAACTCGAATACCCGCCAAAATGCAGCGTCGGTATACGTAACATCCGCCTTAAAGCCTTCGGTGGAACCCGGAACGGTAGCCAACAGGTTAGTGAAATGGAGTATGCCGGTTACCGCCTCGGCGCTTTCCAGCGGATAAAAGCATTCTTTGATACTGCGGGTAGAAAGCCTGGAGTTCGACGACCAGTCGCCTCCTTCTTTTTTCGGCTTCGCCGTTCCCCATTTCACCGATAGCATCCGGTCGCGGCGGGTTTCGGGCTTGTAATTGGCCGTACGTACTTCATATACAATTACAATAATCATAATCATGCAGATAGCCAAGACCGTACCTACTATCGTCAAGATACCTAAGAACGGATTTTCCTTTAACAACTGCAACGCTTGTTTAAAATAGATTTTATACATATTTCTTCTTTTCTATATATCATTTATCAGTCTCTACCTTCCGGATACCCCACTCCGTTTCTGCTTGCGAATAAGAACACCCCTAAAGGAAACCGAAATCGAAGATTTTCCAGAATATATGATTGGTAAAAAGAGTCAGAACGTTTTCCTTTTTCTGTCCGCCGGATAACGAAATGAGGTGGAGCAGCTTATTTTTATTCAGCGTGCAGGACGCCTGCTTCCAATAGAGTCCGGGTAAATTCATTTACCGTTTTTTTTACATTACCTGCCGTCCGTCGAAGAATCGAACCGTACGCGATGTTTGTTTCGCCTGTTCTTCGTTATGCGTAACCATTACGATGGTACGTTTGTCTTCTTTATTCAATTTATGGAGCAGTTCCATCACTTCAATACCCATTTTACTGTCGAGGTTACCGGTAGGTTCATCGGCCAGAATAATTTCCGGGTTTCCCACGATAGCCCGTGCAATGGCTACCCGCTGGCATTGTCCGCCCGATAACTGGGTAGGGAAATGGCGCATCCGGTGCGAAAGCCCTACTTTTTCCAATACGGCTTCGGCTGCTTTTTTCCTGTCGGAGGCGGAAATTTTACGATACAACAATGGCAATTCCACGTTATCGATTACATTCAGCGAATTAATCAAATGAAAACTTTGAAATACGAAACCCAACTGCTGATTACGAAAATGAGCCAGTTCTTTGTCTTTCATATCCACGGTATTTATCCCGTTAATTTCTACAGTACCGGAAGAAGGGGTATCCAGCAGCCCCATAATATTGAGCAACGTACTTTTGCCGCATCCCGACGGCCCCATGATGGATAAAAACTCGCCTTTTTTCACTTCGAGGTTCACATTCTCCAACGCCACCGTTTCGATTTCTTTGGTTCGATAGACTTTTTCCAGATTCGTTAATTTAATCATAATTACTCCTTGTTTATATTGTTATTTTCCATTCTTCTTCCTGACTGTTTTCCCGGCAAGCATACATACGACCACCCGGCCGGACGATTATCAGTTATATTTCAACTTCTTTTTATTTTTAAAATCCTTCATGTCCGACACTACCACTTTATCACCGGCATTCAAGCCCGACACCACTTCTACATATTCGAAATTACTGTCGCCCAGCACCACTTTCCGTTTCCGCAAGCTACCTTCTCCATCGGTTACGAACAAATCATACTCGCCCTTTCCCATATAATAAGAGGAGTTGGCAATCCGCAGCACCTCTTCTTTCACGGCATTCATTACGTACACATCCGTTTTAAGTCCGGAGCGCAACCGGTGGAACTGGTCGTCGTCCAGGCGGACGGTAAACGAAATGACCCCGTTTTTGGAAAGAGGCGTAACGTCCGATACGTTTCCGACCAACCGATCGTTGCCGATTTTTACAATCACTTTGCTGCCGGCTGCGATACGGTCGCCATAGGTATCGGCAATTTCGCCTTCTATTTTGAAATGGGAAAGATCGGAAACAACAGCCACTTTCGTCCCGGCCGGAACCCGGGCGCCGACTTCCGTGTTCACATAGGTAAGTACGGCCTTTCGGGGCGAGCATATCCGGGCATCGTCGAGCGTACGCCTGGTTTCTGCCAGGCTTTTACGGAATATATTCAGTTCCAACTCTTTTACACGCAAATCGGCTGCTGTAATTTCTTTCGTATTGGCATATTCCTGCCGGTACTGTTCGTATTCCAGCCGCCCTACGTTATAAGCCAGCTCGGCCTGCCTTACTTTATCGGTAGTTCCGGCGCCCAGGCTATCGAGGTATTGCTCGTTTTTATATTCGGCCAACAACCGGTTCATCCGCATTTGCGAAACCTCCATCTTCATTTTGATGTCGGACAATTTTCCGGCGCTTTCCACTTTTTTCTGTTCCAGCAGGTACTCCTTCATTTTTTCTTCGTCCAGTTGTTTTTTATACTCCGTTTCGGCACTTTGCAAATCGAGCTTCAGTACAGGTGTTCCCACGTCTACCGCATCACCCCCTTTTTTATACACTTCCAATATCCTGGATTCGATAGGCGTATTGATAATTTCTTCGAAAGCGGGAACAACTTTTCCGGAAGCGCTTACCGACACCTCGATAGTACCCCGGTCGACTACCGAAAAAGTGATATCTTTTTGCTTGAGTGTAGTCTGTAACTGTGAAATAGCGAACAGGATTGCCGCTGCGATAACGATTCCGATAACAGAAAATTTTATTATCTGTTTCCTTTGCTCCTTTTTCTTTACCTCTTTCGAAATTTGTCTGTCCATATTTAATCGGTATTACATTTCTGCCTACACAGGAGCAAACGATATGCCAAACCATTAACACCCTAATACACAGCAAGTATTAGAAATAAAGAAGTGTTCGATTTCGGACAATCTGTTCGGTTTTATATACAAAAAGGGCGAACTTCACAGCCCGCCCTTTTTTATCTATATTCATATATATAAAGTTTATCTCT
>JAJBTJ010000218.1 GCA_020860905.1 Parabacteroides sp.
ATATATGTGCCTTATTCGTTCTGGTTTTTACTTAACGGCTGGCGTTTTCTCTATTTATATCGATTCGACCCGTTTCCTGTCATAAAGGCGTTTTCACGTTTTTTTCTTAAAGGGAGAATCGGCTGAAATTTACAGCTATATTCTTGTGCAGACCAAAAATAAGCGGGTTAGTTGACTGAGACAAGGATTTCGACCTGAATGAACAGGACATTCGTTTTTCCTTCCCTCGAAAACACCCCTGGTACCTAAGCTCCGCTTGGATAATGCCGAGCGTGAGGGATTTATGCAAAAGTCAAGTGGGTACGCTTGCTAAAAATGGTGTTCCACACATTAAATAGCACGAATTCACTCCTTTTAGGAGCTCGAACAACGTGGCTTTCCGGGGTTAAGTAGGAAGAATTTGAATAATCGGGAGAGGGCGGTTTGTTAAAAAGGCTTGTGGAACAAGCCGGTCGGACATTCGTGATGCATGCTGGATTTATAAGTGGGGTTTCATAAATCTCCTTATAAGAGATAGCCTATCCAATCTATACAACTGGTTACTAACAGGATATAAACAGACAAAGAAATAAAAGCTCAATAAGTATGAAGTTACATTTATCTATGTATCCCATACCATTGGATTTATTTTTGCTTTTTGATGGCTTTATTTGGTATTTTGTATAAATTTGCCGCGCTTTGATACATCTCTTATAAGGAGATGTATCGCATCCTTAAATTTTTTATATCTAATCTATTAATACTAATAGTATGTTAAAGCATTTAAAGTCAGTGGGTTTGCTGCTATTCCTCGCGGCTGTTTACGGGGGAACGGCGTATGCATCGTCCGGAGAGAGCGTGCCGGGGATTGAAGTGGTACAACAAAACGAAACGTGTACCGGTGTGGTGAAAGACGAAACAGGCGAAACGGTTATCGGAGCCTCGGTGATGGTAAAAGGAACGGCCAACGGCACCGTTACGGGAGCTAACGGCGAATTCTTGTTGCGTAACGTTTCGAAAGGGAGTACGGTAGTGGTTTCGTTCCTAGGGTATCGCACCCTGGAGCTGAAATGGACGGGCGCCCCGTTGAACATTACGTTGAAAGAAGATACCCAGGCGTTAGACGAAGTGGTCGTAGTAGGGTACGGAACCATGAAGAAAAAAGACCTTACCGGAGCGGTGTCGTCCGTGAAGATGGACGATACGCCTATCGGTACCGTTTCTACGGTAAGCCATGCGCTGGCAGGGAAAGCAGCCGGTTTGCAGGTAAGTACTATCAGCGCGCAACCGGGCGGCCAGTCTACCTTCCGTATCCGCGGAGCAGCCTCTTCGGATATAGCAGGCAACGACCCGTTGATTATTATCGACGGCTTTCCGGTAAGCGATCCGGGTTCGCTGGGGAGCGGCAACCAATACCAGGACGGTAACAAAGACAACATCCTGGCATCGATCAACCCGAACGACATCGAATCCATCGAAGTGTTGAAAGATGCCAGTTCTACAGCCATTTACGGCGCACGGGCTGGCAACGGCGTCATTATCGTAACTACGAAACGCGGTAAAAGCGGAGCCCCCAAAGTACAATATTCCGGTTCGGCATCCGTACAGGATATTGCCAAATCGTACGAAATGCTGGATGCTTCGGGATTTATGCGCGCAACGAACGATTACAGGAAAGAATTGTGGTTGCGTACCAACGGAATCGGCATCTACGGCGGAAAATCCGAGTCGGATGCTTCCAGTCCGTTCGTTCCGGACTACACGGATGCGCAGATTACGAATCCGGCAACGAATACCGATTGGTTCGACGAAATTTCCCGTCTTGGGTTCCAGACATCGCACAACTTGTCGGTAACCGGAGGAAACGAATATACGAAATACCTGGTTTCCGGAAACTACTTCAAACAAGACGGCGTGATTAAAAATAACGGCATGGAACGTTATTCCGCCCGTGTAAACCTCGACCAGCAATTGAGCCGGTACGTAAAAATGGGAGTGAACCTTACGGTTTCGCGCAACCAGTACGACAACATACCGTTGGGAAACGGAGAGAACGAAAACGCCGGTATCCTGGTTTCGGCCGCACAGTTCAGTCCTATCTTGCCGGTGCGCGACGAAAACGGCGACTATGCGATGAATCAAGATGCCTCGTTCCTTCCGAACCCCGTTTCTTTGTTGGATATTACCGATAAAACCACGAAAGAACGCTTGTTAGGTACGGTATTTTTCGAAGTCCGGCCGATACAGGATTTGGTGTTGAAAGCCAACTTCGGCATCGACCGCAACTACCAGAAACGGAAGCAATATATGCCCACTACCACGTTGTACGGAGCCAGGGAAAACGGCTCGGCTTACGTAGCCCAGTCCGACAATTCCGATTACCTGATGGAGCTCACGGCCAGTTACACCAAACAATTCGGCGAGCATAACCTGAGCGCGTTGGTAGGGCATTCGTACCAATTGTTCGATTACGAATTTTTGTCGGGCAAAAACAACGATTTCATAACCGACGGTTTTTTGTATAACAACCTGGGAGCCGGCAACGCCCAACGCCCTTCGGTAGGTTCGAGCGCCACGAAAGCCCGGATGGCCTCTTTCTTCGGCCGGGTGAATTATTCGTTCAAAGACCGGTATTTGCTTACGGCTACGTTGCGTGCCGACGGCTCTTCGAACTTTGCCAAAGGAAACCGGTGGGGCTATTTTCCCTCTGTGGCTGCCGGCTGGCGGTTCACGGAAGAAAGTTTTATGCAGCCGCTGGCCTCGGTTTTGTCGAACGGTAAGCTGCGGCTGAGTTACGGTGAAACCGGAAATGCCAATGTGGGAGATAAAGCGTACAACTATTATAAAGTAGGGAATAATAACTTTTTCGGCGGAAGTGCCGTAAACGGGGTGTACCTCGACCAGATGGGTAACAACGAATTGACCTGGGAATCCACGCGCGAATGGAATTTAGGGCTCGACCTGGGTTTTCTCGACGGACGTATCAATGTAACCGCCGAATATTTCCATAAAGTGGTTTCCGATTTGCTCAACGAACGTACGTTACTTTCGTACAACGAAGTGAATAAAATCATTGCCAACGTAGGCAAAACCCAGAGCCAAGGTTTCGAACTGACCGTGAACACCACCAATATCCGCAACAAGAACTTCGAATGGACTTCCGATTTGACGTTTTCTATGTATCGCGACAAGTGGAAAGAACGCGACCCGAACTGGAAACCGAGCGCCTATAGCCAGTACAACGGATATATCCGGTCGTATGCCGGTTATCTGTCGGACGGGCTGATACAGCCGGGCGAAACGGTCGCCCACATGCCGGGAGCGCTGCCCGGGCAGGTAAAAATCAAGGATATCGACGGATACGTATACAACGCCGACGGTTCGATTAAAGTAGACGAACACGGAATCCCGATGAAAACCGGTGAGCCCGACGGCAAGCTCGACGACGCCGACAAGGTGATTTACGGCTCGGCCGACCCCGGATATCTGTTCGGTTTCAACAATACCTTGCGGTACAAACGTTTCGATTTCAACATCTATTTTTACGGCCAGTTCGATAAATTGTCGGCCGGAAGTTATAAAAAAACCTGGATCAGCAACAATGTGAACGACTTGCGCCGCGGATACAACCAGCCGGTGTCGGTAAGCGATGTCTGGAGCTCGTCGAATCCGACCGGTTCGTTGCCCGGGTATTTCCAAACGGAAAGCGCCTACGGAACAGGCGATTATTATTATGAGAAAACCTGGTTTATCCGCTGCCGTAACATTACGTTAGGGTATAACATCCCGGTAAATACCGGTAAACACATCCTGTCGAACGTACGGGTATACTTCGATGTAAACAACCCGTTTATCATCACTCCGTATACGGGGCTCGACCCGGAAACGGATATTTCGAGCGCCGACAGTACCCCTTCGAGCTTGCAGTGGGCTTATCCCAACGTGCGCACTTACAGCATCGGGCTGGATATTACATTCTGATTTATTAATCCGTAAAAGAAGAAATAAGATTATGAAAAAAATACTATATACCTTGGTGTGTTGCTGGGTATTGGCCGCCTGTACCGATTTGGAACCGGAAAGATACGATGCCATTAACCCCGAATTTTTCCCCCAGACCGAACAAGACGGGGAAGCATTGATTACGGGAGGCGTATATGCCCCTTTCCGTTGCGATAATTACAGCGGTATTTTTAATGTGGCCAACGGTGTGCAGATTATCGGGGATATGTCGACCGATTTGGCCGTATGCTGCTGGGTAAACGATGCCTGGATTCCGTTGACTTCGCATAACTGGACTCCGAACCACGAGTATTCTACCATGAATTACACGAATTACGCCAAATACCTGGGTACGATAACGCTCACGCTGGAACGCATTTCCGGAATTGAAATGGCGGCTGACGTGAGAGCCCGGATGAACGCCGAAGTGCACATGGGGCGCGGTTGGCTGGCCTTTTTGCTGTACGATTTTTACGGCCCGGTTCCCATTCCTACCTTGGAACAACTGAATAATCCGCTGGCGGAAGAGATTATCCCGCGTGCCACTCAGGAAGAGATGACTACGTTTATCGAAACCGAGTTGAAAGCCGCTTTGGAGGGGTTGCCCACCCGCGCTTCCGAATTCGGGCGTTTCGATAAAGGCTTGGCCTATACGGTACTGATGAAATTTTATATGCATGAAAAGAACTGGGCGCGTGCGGTGGAATGCGGACGCGAATTGATGAAAACCGAGTACGGATACGGATTGATGGATAGCTACGAATCGATTTTTACGCTGGAGAACGAGCAGAATAAGGAGATTATCTTTGCTTGTACCGAAGACCGGGGCACCCAGTTGCAGTTGTGGCACGACCACTGTTCGCCGGGCAATTATCCTTTCAAAAACAATTCGATTCAACGGTGGGACGGTTTCAAAGTTCCCTGGGCGTTTTACCATACCTTCGACCCGAACGACGACCGGCTTTCCGTACTGGTGGGCGAATACACCGGGAACGACGGCGTATTGTTCAACGAAGAATCGGATATTATCAAACACGGCAATACCTATTCGGGCGCAGTGCCCGTGAAATACGGCGAAGACCCCGAATCGACCGGCGACGGGAGCCAAATCGACTGGATTGTGTACCGGTATGCCGATGTGCTGACGTTACTCTCCGAAGCGATTGTGCGCCAGGGGAACACCGTAACCCAGGAAGCGTTCGATTTGCTGAACGCCGTACGTACCCGCGCCAAGTTGGATGCATACGGAATGAGCGATATACAGGGCGTAGACGATTTTCTGGATAAGGTATTGCAGGAAAGAGGCCATGAACTTTGGTGGGAAGGCGTGCGCCGGGCCGACCTGATAAGGCACGGCAAGTTTATCCAAAGCGCCATCGACCGGGGTTCCGCCACTACCAAACCGGAATTCGTGTTGTTTCCGTTGCCGCAGGCCGTTATCAACGAAGGGAAAGGAATTATTATCCAGAATCCGGGATATTGACCGTTTTTTGGGAAATAAAACTTATATTTGCCCTGTACGGAAATAACAGTTTTGCAAAATAAAGACTAAAAGAACAGAACACAGAAGTACCGGACTACGGTGTTGAAAAACTACCCGTATTCTCGTGCTTCTGCGTTCCGTCTTTTTTTCGTTAAAATCGAATACCATGAAAAAGAACTGCCTTATCGGCCTCTTTCTTGCCTGCGCCTGCCTGCAAGGGAGCATACAACCGGCCAGTGCCGGCGATTATCCGCCCAACCCGTTGGAAAAAGAGGGGTACCGCCTGATTTTCCACGACGAATTCGACGGTAGCGAACTCGATACGGAAAAGTGGATTCCGGAATACCTGCCTTCCTGGCCCGGCAACCGGGATGTCTGCACCACTGCCTACCGGATGGATAACGGCATCCTCCGGCTGATTATCGATAAAAATTCGAAAAACCGGTTCGACAACGGCATGTATATTTCCGGATTTATGAGCGCCAGCCGTACCGGGATGCATCACTACGACCCCGAAAAGAAAGCGCTCCGCGAAATCGAAACCGAAGCTACCCAGCTCAACCAGTACGGCTATTACGAAATGCGGGCCAAGATGCAGGCAGGAGGCGGCGTTCATTGCGCGTGGTGGTTAATCGGGTTCGAAGATAATCCGGAGCAAAGTTGCGAAATCGATATATTCGAGATACTCGGAACAGATGTGAACCGCATCTGGTCGACCGTACATAGCTGGAAAGATTCTACCGTCCGGTATCACACCGAGCATCCGTGGTTTGCCGGCAAAAAACTGGCGGAAGAGTTCCACGTATACGGGTTCGACTGGACACCGGAAGGCGTAGCCGTGTATGTCGACGGCATCCGGGTGATGCAGCACCAAGCAGCTATTACTTATCCGTTGGTGCAGCTTATTTCTTTGTACGACAACCGGAAGGCGAAAAACGGTTGGACGGGTACGTACGATCCGGCTATACCCTATCCCAAAAGTTTCGATATCGATTATATCCGCCTCTACAAAAAGATACCGGAAGGGCATACGGCCGTTCCGGAAAGCGATTTGCGTATCGTTTCCATAGAACCGGCCCGCCTGGAAATTCCGGTGGAAAAGGCTGTGCTGCGCAATATCGACGGCTACGAAACCCGCGAGCTCGTATGCACGCCCTCGTATGTACACGTACATTACAACGACGGAACCGTTACCCAGCAATTTGTAAAATGGGAACCGCTCACCGGCGAAGCGCTCGCCCGGCTGCGCGAGCCCGGTACCGTTATCGCATCCGGCGAAATAACCGGTTTGCCCGCTTCCTTGCTGAAAGGTGAAAAAGCGACTTTGATTATTACCACGAAATAAATACGGCATCTCTATGAAACCGATTACACTCACTTGGCTATCCGCATGCGTTTGGCTAATCCTGGCAACGGGTTGCGACACGCAGGTGCAACACCGTACCTTCCGGGGAATTTATGCCGACGACCCGGCCGGCACCGAAGGGTTATACAACCCCGGGCGGGACTTCCGGCTGGAAACGGCCCTCGATGTTACCGAAAAAAATTATGTATGGGCGCCTGAGCAATACCCCGACATCACTTCGTACCTGGTTGAAGAATCCGGCCGGTATGCATCCGACAGCGTATCCCTGGTACAAACTTATTTTTACCTTACCGGCGCGGTGGGAAAAGAGCTTACCGCAGCCGATTTCCGTACGATGAACCTCTTTCTGGATACGTTGCGTTCGCTGGGAAAGAAAGCCGTGCTCCGGTTCGCGTACGAAACCCAGTTCATGGGGCGTGCGGCTACCGGCCCTACGTTGGAAGACATCGTCCGCCATACGGAGCAACTCGCTCCCTTCCTGGAAGAAAATAAAGATGTAATCCAGGTGGTACAGGCGGGAATGATAGGCGCCTGGGGCGAATGGCACAGCTCCTTTCACGGGTTGGAACAGTCGGACGCTACGAAACGGACGGTTTTGGAACGGATTTGCCGCATGACGCCTGCCGGACGTTACGTACAGGTGCGCGTACCCGAATATAAAAACCTGCTTGCTTCGGATACGGAAGCTTATAACCGGATTTCTTTCCACGACGATTTTATCGTGATTAAGCCGCACCGGTGGGACGGCGGGATGTCGGAAGGAACGCCGGCTTACGAACAGATTGTACGGGAGGCTCCGTATCTTCCGGTCGACGGGGAATTGCCCTGGGGCACGTGGAGCATGAACGAAGACCCCGACAATCCGGAAGCGGGCTGGATAATCGACGGGCGCCAGGCCGCCCGCCGCCTTTTCCTGCAACATTACACTTCGTTGAGCGCCATCCACAATTACAAAGAAAAAGGCGCCCCCGACAAGTATTCGATG
Organism: Parabacteroides sp.; assembly: GCA_020860905.1. GTDB lineage: Bacteria > Bacteroidota > Bacteroidia > Bacteroidales > Tannerellaceae > Parabacteroides_B. Next base: position 7,816 of record JAJBTJ010000218.1, read on the forward strand.
ATGTACTGGAAAGAAACGCCCGTGACCGAAGCGTTCCTGAAAGAAAACCGCATGCCTGTTTCCGACGGTTATTTTTATACCCGGAACGGGAAACCCGCCGAAAGGAACGTATTCGATTATATCCGCGACCACTTGGGTTACCGCATCGAATTGCAGCAGCTTACCGTAGGGCCGGGCGCAGACCGGCGCGAGCGGGAAATCGTATTGTCGCTGATTAACCGCGGATTTTCCACCTTGTTTAACGAGCATCCGGTTTATTTCGTATTGGTAGGCGAAGATGGAAATATAGCCGCTGCCGTACAGATGGATGCCGATGTACACGCGTGGCAGCCTTATGAGCCCGGCGATACGCTGTGCACGCCGTTGGTGCACACGGTTAAAACGAATTTCCGGATTCCGGATACCGTCGCTCCGGGCAACTATCGCTTGGGTTTATGGATACCCGACGGTTCCGGGCGCCTGAAAAACGATTCCCGTTATGCGATTCGTTGCGCCAACGGAGATACGGAGTGGTGGGTATCCAGCGATAACCGCTACGGCATCAATCTGTTAACAACATTAACTGTCGAATAAAATGAAACTCATTCATCTCCTGTTGTTTTTTTGTTTTTCCGCGGCATTGCAGGCCGGTCCGGTAGAAGGGTTGCTGGAGCGCATCGATAAAGGCGCCTCGCAGAAATTCGTTATCGAACGAATCCCGTCGCCCGTCGATTTTTTCGAGCTCGACCAAAAAGGAAATAAAGTCGTGGTGCGAGGCAATACGTATGTGAATATTGCCGCCGGTATCAACTGGTACCTGAAATATCATGCCGGTATCCACCTTTCGTGGAACGGCATGCAAGCGAAACTCCCGGATGTGCTTCCGCCGGTTACCCGGAAAGAACGGCACGAAACCGCCATGAAGCTGCGGTACGATTTCAACTATTGTACGTTTTCGTATACCATGGCTTTCTGGAACTGGGAACGGTGGGAAAAGGAAATCGACTGGATGGCGCTGCACGGTATCAACCTCCCGCTGGCAATGACCGGGGTGGAAAGCGTATGGTACAACGTATTGAAGAAATTAGGCTATACCCCCCACGAGATTAACGAGTTTGTCGCCGGCCCCGGTTTTATGGCCTGGTGGCTGATGAATAACCTCGAAGGGTGGGGCGGCCCGAATCCCGACAGTTGGTACCGGCAGCAAACCGCCCTGCAAAAAAAGATAGTGAAACGGATGCGCGAATATGGTATCGAGCCGGTGTTGCCCGGGTATTCGGGGATGGTTCCGCACAATACCAAAGAGAAATCGGGGCTGAATGTTTCCGACCCGGGATTGTGGTGCGGCTATCGCCGTCCGGCTTTTCTCCAGCCTACCGACCTGCGTTTCCAGGAAATCGCTTCGTTGTATTACAACGAGTTGGAAAAGCTGTTCGGAAAAGCGAATTATTACAGCATGGACCCCTTTCATGAGGGCGGAAGCGTGGCCGGCGTGGATTTGGACGCTGCCGGAAAAGCCATCATGCAGGCGATGAAAAAAGCGAATCCCCGGGCGGTTTGGGTGGCGCAGGCGTGGCAGGCTAATCCGCGCCCGGCAATGATCGAAAACCTGAAAGCCGGCGATATGCTCGTGCTCGACTTGTTTGCCGAAAGCCGTCCGCAGTGGGGCGACCCCGAATCGTCGTGGCGCCGCGAAAACGGTTTCGGGCAGCACGACTGGCTGTACTGCATGTTGCTCAATTACGGCGGCAATGTAGGGTTGCACGGGAAAATGGCGCATGTAATCGACGAATTTTACCGGGCGAAGGAGAGCCGGTTCGGAAAAACCTTGCGGGGCGTAGGCATGACGATGGAAGGAAGTGAAAATAATCCGGTGATGTACGAGCTGCTTACCGAGCTGCCCTGGCGCGCGGAACGGTTCGATAAAGACGAATGGCTGGCCGGTTACGTACGGGCCCGCTACGGCGCGGACGACGAAACGGTGCGACAGGCCTGGATTATCCTGAGCAATTCGATTTACAATTGTCCGCCGCGTTCGGTGCAGCAGGGAACGCATGAGTCCGTCTTTTGCGCCCGTCCGTCGGAGAATGCCTACCAGGCGTCGAGTTGGTCGGAGATGTCGGATTATTACGACCCGGACGACGTAATCCGGGCGGCGCGCCTGCTGGTTTCGGTAGCCGGCCGGTACGAAGGAAACAATAATTTCGAATACGATTTGGTCGACATCGTGCGCCAGGCGATTGCCGAGCGGGGGCGCTTGCTCTACAAAGCCGTTATGGCGGCGTACGCTTCGGGCGATAAGGCGTTGTTCGAGGTAGCTTCGCAGCGTTTCCTCGATTTGATTTTGTTGCAAGACGAGTTATTGGCTACGCGCCGGGAGTTCCGCGTGGGCACCTGGATAGGCCGGGCGCGCGGGTTGGGCGACACGCCGGAAGAAAAAGAGTTGTACGAATGGAATGCGCGGGTGCAGATTACCACCTGGGGCAACCGGCTAGCTGCCGATAACGGCGGATTGCGGGATTATGCTCATAAAGAATGGAACGGTATCCTGAAAGATTTTTATTACATGCGATGGAAGCGGTATTTCGATTTTCTTTCGTTGAAACTCGACGGCGCGAATCCGCCGGAAATCGATTTCTATGCTCTGGAAGAGCCTTGGACAAAGGCTACGGATTTTTATCCTTCCGAACCCGAATCCGATTGTATTCCGACCGTAAAACGTATCTTTGCAGAAATATTTAATTGAGCCTGATAAAAGATGAAGTACCTTAAACTCTGTGTCCTGTGTTTCCTTTCCCTGTTAACGGGCGTTCCCGGTTTTGCGGGAGATAAATACGAATCGACTGTCGCCTCTCTTCCCGGTGAAAAGTGGTGGGGCGGTATGGTCGGTTTGGGTTCGGCCATGCCTTTCGAAGGTAATTTGCGTTTGTACGATTTGGCTGCCGAGAACCTGAATAACCAGAATGTGCCGTTGCTGGTTTCGTCGGCCGGCCGGTATGTGTGGAGCGATACTCCTTTTTCGTTCCGGATGGAGAACGGCGAATTGCGTCTCTTTTCGGCGTATGGCCCGTTAGAGCCGGTTTCGGCGGGGAATACGTTGAAAGAGGCTTATCTGGCTGCTTCCGCCGCCCATTTCCCTCCTTCGGGGGAGCTTCCCGATTCGTTGTTTTTCTCGATGCCGCAGTATAACACCTGGATCGAATTGCTTTATAACCAGAATCAGGAGGATATTCTGAAATATGCCGGCCGTATCCTGGAAAACGATTTCCCGGTGGGGGTGTTTATGGTAGACGACAACTGGCAGAAGTATTACGGGAATTTCGATTTCAAGCCCGACCGGTTTCCCGATGCGAAAAGAATGGTGGAGCAATTGCATGCCGACGGTTTCCAGATTATGTTGTGGATTTGCCCGTTTGTGAGTCCGGACAGCCCGGAATTCCGCGAGTTGGAAAAGAAGGGGTATCTGATTAAACGGAAGAGTTCCGGACAGCCGGCTATCATTCCCTGGTGGAACGGGTATAGCGCTTGTTACGACTTGAGTAATCCGGAGGCTGCCGCTCACTTGAAACGGCAGTTGCGCGCCGTGCAGGAGCGGTACGGGGTAGACGGGTTCAAGTTCGATGCGGGGGATGTGAGTCATTATTCCGACCCTGACCTGGCGTTTTACGACCGGTCGGCTACTTCGACGGATATGTGCGAATATTGGGCGAAGATGGGGTTGGATTTTCCTTTCAACGAGTATCGCGCCGGCTGGAAAATGGGCGGACAGCCGCTAGTACAGCGCCTGGGGGATAAGGATTATTCGTGGAACGCGGTGGGCTTGTTGATTCCGGATATGGTTGCCGCCGGATTGCTGGGGTATGCGTATGCTTGCCCGGATATGATAGGGGGCGGTCAATACGGTTCGTTTATCGGGGTAGACCAAACGCAGCTCGACCAGGAGTTGATTGTGCGTTCCTGCCAGGTGCATGCGTTGATGCCGATGATGCAGTTCTCGGTGGCTCCCTGGCGTATCCTCGACGAGAATCACTTGGGTATCTGCCGGAAGTATGCGCATTTGCATCGGCAGATGGGTGCGTATATACTGGAATTGGCCCGGCATTCGGCTCGTACCGGCGAGCCGATCGTACGGCACATGGAATATGAGTTTCCTCATCAGGGTTTTGCTACGTGTAAAGACCAGTTTATGTTGGGCGACAGGTTCCTGGTGGCTCCTGTCGTAACCCGGGAGCATAGGCAGACGGTAAAGTTGCCCAAGGGGGTATGGAAGGACGATACGGGCAAGAAGTTCCGGGGGCCGAAAGTTATCGAGGTGGTGGCGCCGCTGGAGCGGTTGCCTCGGTTCGAGAAAGTGAAGTAAGGGGGTATAGCTTGTAAAAAGCGTTTCTTCGTGTAGGAAATGCTGCTTTCGCAGCGGGTAAAGTATAGTTTTATGTTGCGACTGTATAATCACAGGTTGTGATTGTACGGTCGCAACTTGCGTTTGTTCGGTCGCAGCCTGCGACTGTAGGTTTTATTCTTTTCCAAGTATCCCTGTTATTAGATTTATTTT
>JAJBTJ010000169.1 GCA_020860905.1 Parabacteroides sp.
TATATAAGGTCTTTAAATTAATACCTTTCGATAGTGAACAGTGAATTAGTAGTAGATGTACAGCCCAAAGAGATATCTATTGCTGTGTTGGAAGACAAGAATTTAGTAGAGCTTCAGAAAGAAGCCCGCAACGTTTCCTTCGCAGTAGGCGATATCTATCTCGGTAAAGTAAAAAAGTTGATGCCGGGGCTGAATGCTGCATTCATTGACGTAGGGTATAAAAAGGACGCATTTCTTCACTACCTTCATTTAGGTCCGAATTTCAACTCCCAGCAAAAATTCCTGAAACAACTCCTGAGCGACCCGAAAAAAGGCGCTTCTATCTCGAAAATGCAACTGCTTCCAGAAATAGAAAAAGACGGGAGTATCAGCAACACGCTGAAAGTAGGCCAGGAGGTACTGGTGCAAATTGCAAAAGAACCTATTTCGACCAAAGGTCCGCGATTGACTTCCGAATTATCGTTCGCCGGAAGGTATATCGTACTCATCCCTTTTTCCGATAAAGTATCGGTTTCGCAAAAAATCAAATCGAGCGAAGAACGGGCCCGCCTCAAGCAGCTTATCCAAAGTATCAAACCCAAAAATTTCAGTGTCATCGTACGTACTTCTTCGGAAGGGAAACGGGTGGCGGAGCTCGATCACGAATTAAAAACATTACTGAAGCGTTGGGAAGATAATATCGTTAAACTGCCCAAAGCAAAAGCGCCGGCCATGATTTACGAAGAATCGGGACGCACGGTAGCGTTGCTTCGCGATATTTTCAATCCTTCCTTTCAAAACATTTTCGTTAACGACCGGGATATTTATAACCAGGTACGCGATTACGTAAGTCTGATAGCTCCCGGCAGGGAAAGTATCGTACAGGAATATACCGGCGAGCTTCCCATTTTCGACAATTTTGCGATTACCAAACAAATCAAATCTTTATTCGGACGCACCGTTACCTACAAAAGCGGCGCCTACCTTATCATCGAGCATACGGAGGCGATGCACGTAATCGACGTAAACAGTGGTAACCGTTCAAAAGGCAGCGATGCTCAGGAAAAAACGGCTATCGACGTAAACATTGCCGCCGCTGACGAAATCGCCCGGCAATTACGCCTACGCGATATGGGTGGCATCATCGTAATCGATTTTATCGACATGAGCGAAGCCGGTAACAGGCAAAAACTGTTCGAACACATGAATAAGGCGATGGCCAACGACCGGGCAAAGCATAACATTCTGCCGCTGAGCAAATTCGGCTTGATGCAAATCACCCGTCAGCGCGTACGTCCGGCCATGGATGTAGATACGTCGGAAACTTGCCCGTCGTGCTTCGGAACAGGACACGTAAAACCCTCGATTTTATTTACCGACAGCCTGGAAAGTAAAATAGACTGCCTGGTAAACAAACACAAAGTGAAGAAATTCGCCCTGCACGTACACCCTTACGTGGCAGCATTCATTAACAAGGGGTTATTCCCGCTCAGCTGGAAATGGAAATCCAAATATTCCAGGGGGCTGAAAGTAATCCCAAACCAGAATTTGGCTTTCCTGGAATACAAGTTCATCGATCCGGATAAGAACGAGCTGGACATGAAGGAAGAACAGGAAATAAAAAAATGATAAAAGCAGGCGTTTCGTGAGGAAATGCCTGCTTTTTTGTTCAATAAAATCATTCTACAAAGTTCGAGTAAAGAGCAACCCAAAGACGGAAAATATTGGACCTTTCCCCATGCAATATTTCAAATCTACCAAATTCGATTAGAAGTTCAGAACGGCTCGGTGTCGAACTGGACGATGCCCAATTTCAAATCTACAAAGTTCGATTAAAAGTAGGTACGGTGATAAACGAAGCAGATGTCGTTTACTTATTTCAATTCTACCAAGTTCGATGAAAACAGGTGCCTCACCCGGCCAAGTCACACAGCCCCGCTCTTCCATAAACACCGATTCAAACATATCAAAGCCCCAGCCGGAACAACCACCCTTTTACAAATCCGGATTAATAATCATCCCGCTACCGTAACACAACCGGCACTCCTTATCATACACCACACCGAACTGTCCCGGAGCGATACCCTGCACCTTTTCTTCGGAATCGATTACATACAAATCGCCCTTCTTGCGCAACTTCCCGAAAGTAAAATCGGGCGTATGCCGGATTTTAAAAGCGATTTCCTTTTCATCCTCAAAATCGCCCCACGGGTCAGTCGTAATAAAATTGAAACCCTGCATCGGGATCACCGTTCCATACTGCGTAGCCACATCGTACCCGTTCGATACATACACGATGTTCCGTTTCACATCCTTCTTGATTACGAACCACGGCCCCCCGCTCAACCCGAGCCCCTTACGCTGCCCGATAGTATGGAACCAATACCCGTTATGCTTACCCAGCACCTTACCCGTTTCCAACTCGACGATTTTCCCCGTACGACGCCCCTGGTAACGCTCGATAAAATCGTTATAATTGATTTTTCCCAGGAAGCAAATCCCCTGGCTATCCTTCCGGGCGGCACTCGGCAAATGCTCGCGGGCAGCAATCTCCCGCACTTCGCTTTTCAGCAAGTGACCGATGGGAAACATCAACTTGGATATTTGCAAATAATCCACCTGCGCCAAAAAATCAGTTTGGTCTTTCAACTTATCCTTGGCCGTAGAAAGATAAACCCTGCCGTCGATTTCCGTCGTCGTAGCATAATGACCCGTAGCGATTACATCGAAATCCTTCCCCCATTTCTGCTCGAAACAGCCGAACTTAATCAGCTTATTGCACATCATATCCGGATTCGGCGTCAATCCGCGCTTCACGGCGTCGATGGTATAACTCACCACATTCTCCCAATACTCCTCGTGCAGGGAAACGATTTCGAAACGGCACCCGTACTTGCGAGCGATATACGAAGTAATCTCGATATCCTCTTCCGCCGGACAATCGATATAGCCGTCTTTATCTTCCATGCCGATGCGGATATAAAAAATAACAGGGTCGTACCCCGCCTCCTTCAACTGGTGCACTACCACCGAACTATCCACTCCGCCGGATACCAACGCTGCTATTTCCATTCCTTTTTACTTCTTAAAATTAACACAAACGGTTGTTTACCCGATTCGCAAAGATACGAAATAGTACGGATTATTGAAAATTATCGTGTACCTTTGCCATTGGAATCCAACACGAAAATCGCTTTAAACATGAAAAAAATAATCTCCTACGCCCTGGCGCTCGCCACATTAGCGGGATGCACCGGGAAACAAGCCGGCCAACAACAGCCGGCACAAGAAATAAATTTCACTTATATGGCAGACAGATTTGCAGACCTCGAAATCCTCCGGTACCGGGTACCGGGATTCGAAAACCTTACGTTACAACAAAAACAGTTGCTTTATCATTTAAGCGAAGCCGCTTTGATGGGGCGCGACATATTTTTCGACCAGAACGGCAAATACAACCTGGCTATCCGCCGTACGCTGGAAGCGATTTACACAGGCTACGAAGGAAACCGCGAAAATGCGGAGTTCCGTAACCTGGAAACTTACCTGAAACGGGTATGGTTTTCAAACGGCATCCACCACCACTACGCAGAAGACAAGTTTGCGCCGGGCTTTACGGTGGATTTCTTCGTGCAGGCGGTGCGCTCGTTAAACCCTTCGGCTCTACCCTTGCGTGAAGGCCAGCCGGTAGACCAGTTCCTGGATGAAATCTCGCCGGTTATTTTCAACCCATCCGTAATGCCGAAGCGAACGAACCAGTCGGGGGATGCCGACCTGATTCTGTCGTCGGCAAACCATTATTACAGCGGCGGCATTACTCAGCAAGAAGTGGAAGATTTTTACGGAGCGATGAAAAACCCGAACGACTCCACGCCCGTTTCGTACGGGCTGAACAGCCGCTTGGTAAAAATGCCTGACGGTAAAATCAAGGAAAAAGTATGGAAAGTAGGCGGCCTTTACACCCAGGCCATCGAAAAAATAGTAGCCGAGCTGGAAAAAGCCCTTCCGTTCGCCGAAAACGAAACGCAAAAGGCGGTTATCGAAAAGCTGATTTCCTATTACAAAACAGGTGACCTGAAACAATTCGACGAATACTCGATTCTTTGGGTAAACGACACCCGCTCGGAAGTGGATTTCGTAAACGGATTTATCGAAACCTACGGCGACCCGCTGGGCATGAAAGCCAGTTGGGAATCGACCGTGAATTTCCTGAACAAGGAAGCGACCGAACGGACGAAAACCATCAGCGCGAACGCCCAGTGGTTCGAAGACAACTCGCCTACCGACAAACGGTTCAAGAAGAAAGAGGTAAAAGGCGTAACGGCCAAAGTAATCACGGTAACGATGCTGGGCGGCGACTGTTACCCGGCTACTCCTATCGGCATCAACTTGCCTAATTCCAACTGGATACGCCACCTTCACGGATCGAAATCGGTTACTATCGAAAATATTACGGAGGCATACGACAAAGCATCCGAAGGAAACGGCTTCACCGAAGAATTTGCCTGGAGCGACACGGAACGCGCCCTGATAAAGCAGTACGGGTTTATCACCGACAACTTGCACACCGACCTGCACGAGTGTTTAGGTCACGGCTCGGGTATTTTACTTCCGGGCACCGACCCCGACGGATTGAAAGCATACAGCTCCACGCTGGAAGAAGCGCGCGCCGACTTGTTCGGCCTCTATTTCCTGGGCGACCCCAAGCTGGTGGAACTGGGCCTCGTTCCGGATGCCGAAGCATACAAAGCCGAGTATTACAAATACATGATGAACGGGTTGATGACCCAATTGGTACGCATCGAATTAGGCAAAGACGTGGAAGAAGCCCACATGCGCAACCGCCAGTTGATTGCCCGCTGGGTATTCGAAAAAGGCGCTCCCGCGCAGGTGGTGAAATTGAAACAAAAAGACGGCAAAACATACGTGGTTATCAACGATTACGGCAAACTACGCAACCTGTTCGGGCAATTGCTTGCCGAAGTGCAGCGGATTAAATCGGAAGGCGACTACGAAGCCGGGAAAAGCCTGGTGGAAACCTACGCCGTTAAGGTAGACCCCAAGTTGCACGCGGAGGTACTGAAGCGGTACTCGAAACTGAACCTGGCTCCTTACAAAGGATTCGTAAATCCGGTGATGAAACCGGTTACGAACGCCGACGGCGAAATTACGGACATCCGCCTCGACTACACCGAAGGATATGCCGAGCAAATGCTGCGTTACAGCAAAGACTATTCGTTTTTGCCTCCTTATAATGAGTAAAAAAACATCTTCGCTCCGAATCCTGTTTACAGCATGAAACACTTGTCTCATGCTGTAGAAACTTTTGTTTCAGCCGACATACAGGTTCCGGCCCTGCCCGGCAATATGACCAGCCGGTTACTTCGGGCGCTATGCCTTCGTAACCGGTTTATTCGTTACCATACCGTTATAAATTACATGTTATGCAAGAAACAATCCGGCAAATCCGCACCCGGCTGCGGCTGGCTATGGACGGTGCCGTAGCCGCCAGCATGCGGCAAAAGGGGGTAGATTACAAGCTGAACTTCGGCGTTACCCTGCCGCGGCTCAAGGAAATAGCCGCCGACTTCGATAAAAACGCCGCCCTGGCCGAAGAGCTGTGGCGGCAAAACGTACGCGAGCTCAAAATCCTCGCTACCCTGCTCTATCCGGCCAGTGAGTTCGACGCCACAAAAGCAAACGAATGGGTACGCGAAATCCGGCACATCGAAATCGCCGAACAATTCTGCGCTAACCTGATGCAGGAAACGCCGTTTGCCGAAACCAGCGCGGCGGCGTGGCTCCGCGACCAGGGCTCCGAATACGTCCCGGCTACCGGATTTATTTTGTACACGCGCCTTTTCATCAAGCACATGCCTATTACGCCGGTTCACGCCACCGAATTTTTACATACAGCGTTCGAGGTACTGGAAAGCGGTAACTTCCGTACCGGGCAAACTGCCCTGATTGCCCTGAAACATTACGGGCGCATGGCGCCGGAACAAGCGGAACAGGTACTGTCGGCCTTCGAACCGTTCAAGACTTCCGGCTCGGCCCGGGAACGCGAAATCTACGACGATTTGCAATTTGAATTTGAATATTACCGTTAACTCTTTCGGGTTTGGAATAAATGAATTAACTTTGCTTGCAATCGCGACAAGTGATATGGATACGACATTAAGCACGGAAATACGCGACCTGTTTACCGATTACCTTACCCGTAACGGTCACCGGCAAACCCGGGAGAGATACGCTATCCTCGAACAGGTGTACGACATGAAAGGCCACTTTGATGTAGAAACCCTGTATAATAAAATGCTGGAAGAAAAAAGTTTCCATATCAGCCGGGCAACCTTATACAACACCATCGAACTGCTGATAACCGCCGGCCTGCTCGTACGGCACCAGTTCGGCACGCTTGCCGCACAATACGAAACAAGAGCGTCCGCCGATACGCACTTCCACCTGCTTTGTACGCATTGCGGCGTTGTACGGGAAATCAGAGACGAAAATATCAAACGGCAAATCACCGGGAAAAAGATTCCCAAATTCACTACCGAATACTATTCGCTTTATATTTTCGGTATTTGCAGCAAATGCAAATACGCGTTGAAGCGGAAAAATCAACTCTAAAAATATTAACAGCCTATTATAGTAATTAAAATGAAAGTAGATGTTTTGTTAGGATTGCAGTGGGGTGACGAAGGCAAAGGCAAAGTAGTCGACGTGCTTACTCCGGGATACGACGTGGTTACGCGTTTTCAAGGGGGACCCAATGCAGGACACACCCTGGAGTTCAACGGTGAAAAATACATTCTCCGCTCCATTCCGTCGGGAATTTTCCAGGGAGGAAAAATCAACATTATCGGAAACGGGGTGGTGTTAGACCCGGCTCTTTTCAAGCAGGAAGCCGAAGCGCTGGCCGCCAGCGGGCACGATTTGACGAAAACGCTCCGGATTTCAAAGAAAGCCCACTTGATATTGCCCACCCACCGGTCGCTGGATGCCGCTTATGAAGCAGCCAAAGGAGCCGGTAAAATCGGCACCACCGGCAAAGGCATCGGCCCTACGTATACCGACAAGGTAAGCCGGAACGGCGTGCGGGTAGGCGATATCCTGCATAACTTCGACCGGAAATATGCCGAAGCGAAAGCCAAACACGAACAAACGCTCCGGTCGTTGAACTACACCGACCCCACGTTGGCCGAAAGGGAAAAAGAATGGTTCGACGGAATCGAATACCTGAAAAAATTCGAGTTAATCGACAGCGAACATGTAATCAACAATTACCTGAAGGAAGGCAAAACGATTCTGGCGGAAGGAGCACAGGGAACGATGCTCGACATCGACTTCGGCTCGTATCCGTTCGTAACGTCGTCGAACACCATCTGCGCCGGCGCTTGTACCGGTTTGGGCGTGGCTCCCAACCGCATCGGCGACGTGTACGGCATCTTCAAGGCGTATTGCACCCGGGTGGGCAGCGGGCCGTTCCCTACGGAGCTGCACGACGAAACGGGCGACCAGCTATGCGAATTAGGCCACGAGTTCGGCTCGGTTACAGGCCGGAAACGCCGTTGCGGCTGGGTAGACCTCGTAGCGCTGAAATATGCCATTATGATAGACGGCGTAACGCAACTGATTATGATGAAAAGCGACGTATTGGATACGTTCGACACCATCAAAGCCTGCGTAGCCTATAAGATAGGCGATGAGGAAGTAACGGAATTTCCTTACGAAATCGACGACACCATCGAACCGGTATACGCCGAGCTTCCCGGATGGAAAACGGATATGACGAAAATGCAAAGTGAAGACGAATTTCCGGAAGAATTCAACGCTTACCTGGATTTCCTGGAAGAAGAATTGGGCGTACCTATCAAAATCGTTTCGGTAGGCCCCGATCGGGAACAAACGATTATCCGGTATACCGAAGAATAAGAACAGCACAAAATGGCAGAAGAACCACCCTGTACAGGAATTCTTCTGCCATTTTTATCTTTTGGCAAGTTATTTGTTATATAAGTAGTAGAATTAAACAGAAAAAAAGACTATGTCACTTTATTGGATTATATTTATCGGGGTTGCCTTATTAAGCTGGTTAGTATCCAGCCGGTTGCAACATAAGTTCGAAAAATACTCGAAAGTTCCGCTCCCCAACGGGATGACCGGCAAGGAAGTCGCCGAAAAGATGTTGCACGACAACGGCATTTACGACGTGAAGGTTTTGCCTACCAACGGTACGCTGACCGACCATTATAACCCGGCCAACAAAACCGTAAACCTGAGCGAACCGGTGTATTACAGCAACAGCGTAGCAGCCGCTGCCGTAGCCGCCCACGAATGCGGGCACGCAGTACAGCACGCCAAAGCATACGCACCGCTGAAAATGCGTTCGGCGCTGGTGCCGGTAGTTAGTTTCGCATCGCAATGGGTTACCTGGGTGATATTGGGAGGCCTGATTTTCTTCCGGACGTTCCCGCAGTTATTGCTCATCGGTATTATTTTATTCGCGTTAACTACGTTATTCAGCTTTATCACCTTACCGGTCGAAATCAATGCCAGCCAGCGTGCGTTGGCGTGGTTGAGCAATGCCGGCATTACCAACTCGGCTACGCGCCCGCAGGCGGAAGACGCACTGCGCTCGGCCGCTTACACCTATGTGGTAGCCGCTTTGGGTTCGCTGGCCACGTTGCTTTATTATATTATGATATTCGTAGGCGGACGAAACAGGAATTAATCCGGAAACCGTTTGTTTTCCGAAAGGCGCATGCTCTCCATGCGCCTTTTTTATATTCCGCCATCCGTTTTTGTTAAAAACCTTTTTTTCTCGTAAAACAACCGTCCGCCCGATTGCCTTTCTCCGTTTTATTGCCCAACTTTGTTTTGAAAAAAATCGAATACCGCTTATGGCTTCACACACGTACACCCGGAGGCTTTTGCCGCTCTGTTTCCTACCGGCGCTGATTACCGCCGCAACAGCCCAAGACAAACCGAATATCCTGATTATCCACACCGACGAACATAACTTCCGTACATTGGGATGCTACCGCGAATGCCTGCAAAACGAACAGGCATTTCCGTGGGGAGAAGGGGTGACCGTGGAAACGCCGAATGTCGATTACCTGGCGCACCGGGGCGTACTGTTTACCCGGTGTTATGCCACTTCGCCCGTAAGTTCGCCCAGCAGGGCTTCGTTTATGACGGGGCTATATCCTCAACATAACGGCGTATGGACCAATGATATGGAATTATCCGACGAAGCCGTTACCTTCGGCGAAGTGATGCGCCGGAACGGATATGCCACCGGCTATTTCGGAAAATTGCATATCAACGGGAAAGGACGTCCGGAATGGCAGCCGGAACGGGATTTCGGCTTTTCGGACAACCGGTATATGTATAACCGGGGACATTGGAAAAAAATTACGGAACCCGGAGGCAAACCGGCCTTCCAACCCGACGCTCCCGTACAAACAACCGACTCGCTCACGTTTCCTACCGATTATTTTACCAACCGGGCTATCGAATTTATCGGCCGGCACCAAGCCGCACCTTTTTGTTGCATGGTGTGTTTTCCCGACCCGCACAGCGCGAACCTGGTACGTACGCCGTACGACACCCTTTATACGCACCTGCCGTTCAGGCAACCCCGTACAGCATCGGCCGATACGGCCGGAATGCCGGCCTGGGCGCACGGAAGCGGACTGAAAGAAGACCTTCCGGAAGATATGGCGCAGTATTTCGGAATGATCAAATGCATCGACGACAATGTGGGACGCTTACTCGATGCCTTGCGGCAAAACGGGTTGCTAGAGAATACCCTCGTCGTTTTCACTTCCGACCACGGCGATATGTGCGGGCAGCACGGATTAATCAATAAAGGGGTGCCTCTCGACGATTCGGCTCGGGTTCCGTTTATCGTCAGTTACCCGGCCGGAATGCGTTCGGGATTACGCATCGGGCATGTGATGTCGGTAACCGATTTCACCCCCTCCCTCCTTTCTTTCTGCGGCCTGCCGGTACCTGCCGGCTGCGACGGGCGCGATTTATCGCCGTTGTGGAAAGGTGAAAAATTGCCGACTTCTTACCCTGATATCGTATTTATGCGCGCGATTACGCCTAAGATAAAAAGCGACTGGGACGAATCGGCAACCGCCATGCGTACCCAGTGGGTCAGTGCAGTAACCCCCCGCTACAAACTCACCTATTCGGAATACGCACCGGACGCTCCCTGGCTGACCGACCTGGAAAAAGACCCGGACGAAACACAAAACCGGTATGCCGACCCGGATTACCGGCAAATAGTAAGCCGGCTGGCCACTGCGTTGAAAGCCTACGGCGAACGGTACGACGACCCGCGAACCGGCCATCCCAAAATCAGGAAAGAGATAGAAGAAGCTATTTCGAAAGAATAAATCCGTACGGAAAAAGGGGGCGGCTATCCGGAACCGCTACCGGAAATCCGGCGGAAAGGAAACGCTGTCGATAAAAATGTAAAGAATAATCATTACCTTTGTGCTCCGGAAAAACGGAGTACAAAGGTAAATAATCATCTAAACGGTAAATACATGCAAAAGCCATCCATACCGAAAGGTACCAGGGATTTCTCGCCTGAAGAAATGGCGAAACGGAACTACATATTCAACACGATTCGCGACGTATATCACTTATACGGGTTCCGGCAGATAGAAACTCCCGCCATGGAAAACCTGTCTACGCTGATGGGCAAGTACGGAGAAGAAGGCGACAAATTGTTATTCAAGATACTGAATTCGGGCGACTGTTTCGCCGGGCTCGCCGACGCGGAAATACAGGAGCGGAACGCCGTTAAATTCGCTGCCAAAGCGTGCGAGAAGGGATTGCGTTACGATTTGACCGTTCCTTTCGCCCGTTTCGTGGTGCAGCACCGGAACGAAATCAGCTTTCCGTTCAAGCGGTACCAGATACAGCCCGTATGGCGGGCCGACCGGCCGCAGAAAGGCCGTTACCGCGAATTTTACCAGTGCGACGGCGATGTGGTAGGCTCCGACTCGTTGTTGAACGAAGTGGAATTAATCCAGATTATGGACGAAGTGTTCCGCCGCTTCGGTATCCGGGTATGCATCAAGCTGAACAACCGCAAAATATTGAGCGGGATTGCCGAAATCATCGGGGAAGCCGACAAAATCGTAGACATCACGGTAGCCATCGACAAATTAGATAAAATCGGGCTGGAAAACGTAAACGAAGAACTCCGCTCGAAAAACCTTACGGAAGAGGCGATTGCCAAATTACAGCCGATTATCCTGCTCGGCGGAAACAACCGGGAGAAACTGGCCACCCTGAAAGAATTGCTGGCTGCGTCTGAAACCGGATTGAAAGGGGTGGAAGAACTGGAATTTATCCTGAACCGGACGGATTTGCTTTCGCTCGGCACCCCGCTCGACCTGGACCTGACGCTTGCCCGCGGATTGAATTACTATACGGGTGCCATCTTCGAAGTAAAAGCACTCGACGTGCAGATAGGCAGTATCACCGGAGGAGGCCGCTACGATAACCTTACCGGCGTATTCGGGATGCCGGGCATTTCGGGAGTAGGCATTTCGTTCGGCGCCGACCGCATTTTCGACGTGCTGAACCAATTAGAGTTGTATCCGGCCGATTCGCTGCAAACCACCCAGTTGATGTTCGTGAACTTCGGAGAGCAGGAAGAGGCTTATTTATTACCGGTAGTAGCCCGTATCCGCGAAGCGGGTATCCGGACGGAGATTTATCCCGAGCCCGGCAAAATGAAAAAACAGATGGGATATGCCGACGCTAAAAAAATCCCGTATGTGGCGTTAGTAGGCGAAAACGAAATCAGCGAACAAAAAATCAACCTGAAAAATATGGTTACAGGCGAGCAGCGGCTGGTAACGACCGACGAACTAATCGGACTTTTCCGCCCGTAAGCCGTGGCCCTTTTTTGTTTTGTTTGATACATCCCTCCTGTCGGGCCTTATCCAGGCTATGCTTGTATAATACCCGGCAGGAGGGATTTTCTTTTAAGGGAAAAGAAATACCCCCGGTAATACCGGTCGTTCCCGGCTTCCCGGAGAAGAGCGCCCACCTGCTAAAAAAAGGAACCCTGACGCCCGAAACACAAAGAGCGTCCCCCATTATTTACCGTTTCGGAAACCGGCTCTCCTT
>JAJBTJ010000265.1:0-6320 GCA_020860905.1 Parabacteroides sp.
TTATATATCTTGTCGCAACTGAGAATATAGCCGGACTGACATTTTATTGTGCCTGCCGGTGTGGAAATGATTTGACCTTTACCGCTATGAAGGCATGATTTCATAGCGGTGAAGGTTTTATATGCCTGTTCATACTAACAACTAATGATAACTAATTGAAAGGATTATCTATGGCAAAGAAACTGAACAAAAAAGAATTGGCCCGGCAGTTAGGGAGCAAGCTGGGAATAACCCAGAAGGATGCACTGATTTTTATCGATACGTTTATGGATACGGTAAAAGAAGCGGTGAGCCAGGGAAATTCGATCGAGCTTTTAAATTTCAGCACGTTTTATTTATGGAAACGCACCTCGCATTTATTACCCAAACGCTGTACTACCTTACCGGATGAAATGCAAAACCGGATGTCGATAGGATTCAAACCGGGTGAATTCTTTCTCTATAAAATCAATAAGGAAGGGGCTGCCGACGACCAGGCCGGAGGTTCTTGAATCCGGAAAAAAGGCTGCCCGACCTCAAATCGTTGAGTGTCGGGCAGCCTTTTATAATAAATCGCCTGCGGGGTATTACTGTTTGTAGTATCCCAGCGCGTCGGTATCGAATGTGGTGATAAAGTGGAAATGCTTGGCTACTTCCGCTTCGCCGTAATTGATGTATACTTCGGCTGACCGGAGGAAACATTCGCACGCGTTGACGTCCTGGAGTAACAAATAACCGAAAATAACGTGCGCACCGCTTTCCACTAACCGGCGGGCCATAAAATCGATGTATTCGTTGTCCTTGCTATCGGTTACCCGTTGAACCATTTCGGCATACTTTTCGGTCATCGCTATCAGCCGTTTTTTCAGGCCCTCGAGTTCCGGTTTGTATTCCATGGCTTCGTATTCGCGCATCCGGTTCAGGTACGTACCGGTGGTGACATGTCGGATGGCCGCTACCACCTGCAATTGCGTAGTTCCTTCGTAGATATTCGTGATACGGGCGTCCCGGTAAATCCGTTCGCAAGCATAATCCTTCATAAAGCCCGAACCGCCGTGAATCTGGATGGCATCGTAAGCGTTCTGGTTGGCATATTCGGTAGTCATCCCTTTTCCCATCGGAGTAAACGCATCCGCCAGCTTGGCATATCGTTTCTGCTCGGCCCGCTCTTCCGGCGTGAGTTTGCGCTCTTTAGCAATATCGTCCAACGCTTTGTAAATATCAACGAAACGGGCCGTTTCGTACAACATGGCGCGCGACGCATCCGCTTTCGCACGCATCAGGGCTACCATTTCGTATACAGCCGGAAACTCGATAATCGCTTTCCCGAACTGGCGCCGTTCTTTGGCATACGCTTCGCCTTCGCGGTAAGCCGCTTCGCTCAATCCCACGGCCTGCGCCATGATACCCAGGCGGGCGCCGTTCATCAACGCCATCACATACTTGATAAGCCCCAACTTCCGGTCGCCGCACAATTCCGCTTTGGCATTCTTGAAAACCAACTCGCATGTGGGAGAGCCCTTGATACCCATCTTATTTTCGATACGACGTACATTTACGCCCCCGTTCCGCTTATCGTAAATAAACATGGATAAGCCCCGGCCGTCTTTCGTTCCTTCTTCCGAGCGGGCCAGCACCAGGTGGATATCGGCATCCCCGTTGGTGATAAAGCGCTTCACCCCGTTCAGGTACCAATAACCGTCTTGTTCGTTATAGGTGGCTTTCAGCATCACCGATTGCAGGTCGGAGCCCGCATCCGGTTCCGTGAGGTCCATCGACATCGTTTCGCCGCCGCACACGCGGGGAATGTACCGTTGCCGCTGGTCTTCGTTACCGAACTCGTATAGGGTTTCGGCACAGTCTTGCAATCCCCACAGGTTCTCGAATCCCGCATCCGCGCGCGACACGATGTCGGCCGCCATGATATACGGCACGATGGGGAAATTAAGGCCGCCGTACCGGCGCGGCATGCTGATGCCCATCAGGCCGGCTTTCACGGTAGCATCCAGGTTTTGTTGCGTACCCTGGGCATACGTTACGCGGCCGTTGCTTACCGTAGGGCCTTCGTGGTCGACTCCTTCGGCATTCGGGCCGATGATTTCGCCGCAGATTTCGCCTACGATTTCCAGTACTTTGTCGTAACTGTCCATCGCATCCTCGAAATCCACCGGAGCATAATCGTATTGGTCTTTATCGGCGAAATTACGTTCTTTCAGTTCCACGATACGCTTCATCAACGGGTGGTTGAGGTGATGCTTCAGGGAAGGATTATCTAAATAGAAATTAGCCATAATTACTTCGTGTTTTTCTTGTAATACTTAATCATTTTGGGAATCACCTCTTCTGCTTCGCCGGTAATTACATAGTCGGCGATGGTGTTGATAGGCGCATTGGGGTCGTTGTTGATGGCGATAATCAGCGAGCTCTCCTGCATACCGGCGATGTGCTGGATTTGCCCGGAAATACCGCAGGCGATGTACAATTTGGGGCGTACCGTTACGCCGGTTTGCCCGATTTGCCGTTCGTGCTCTGCAAAGCCGGCATCTACCGCGGCGCGCGAAGCTCCCACTTCAGCGCCGATAACCGAAGCCAGGTCGAATAAAAGTTGGAAATTTTCTTTCGAGCCCATTCCGTACCCGCCGGCTACGATGATGGGAGCGCCCTTTATGTTCGATTTGCTCTTTTCCATCTGGCGGTCGATTACCGTGATGGCGAAGTCGGTATTGCTTACATAACCGGCCACTTCGTGCTGTACGGTCTGGCCTTTGTAATTCGCGTCGTAAATTTCTTTCTTCATCACACCTTCGCGTACCGTAGCCATCTGCGGGCGGCATTCCGGATTCACGATAGTAGCCACGATGTTCCCTCCGAAAGCCGGACGAATCTGGTAAAGCAGGTTTTCGTACACCTTATTCTCTTTCTTTTCCTCGTGGCTGCCGATTTCCAGCGAAGTACAGTCGGCCGTCAGCCCACTGGTAAGCGCCGACGATACGCGCGGCCCTAAATCGCGGCCGATGCTGGTAGCGCCCATCAAGGCGATTTGCGGTTTTTCTTCTTTAAAAAGATTTACCAGGATAGAGGTGTGGGGCAGGGAAGTATACGGATACAGGCGCGCATCGTCGAATAGATGCAGTACGTCTACGCCGTACGGAAAAACCTGGGCGCCGATTCCTTGTAATCCGGAACCGATGGCAATCGCTTCCAGGCGGCATCCTAACTGGTTGGCCAGCGAGCGCCCTTTCGTAAGCAACTCCAGGCTTACATCGGCCACGATACCGTCTTCAATTTCGCAATATACAAATAAGTTGTTCATTGTTTTTTCGTTTTTAGGAGGAGACAACATCAACCGATGGTGTGGTTGGCGATTAATTCTTTCATCAGGCTTTCGATTTCGTCGTCGGCCGGAGTAAGCGTTTTGCTTTCCTTAGCCTGAAAAATCACACTTTCGATTTTCTTTACCTTGGTAGGCGAGCCCGACAATCCGCAAGCCTTTACGTCGGCATTCACGTCTGCTACGCTCCATTCCGGCAGGTTCAAGTACGGGCGGCTGTTGCACAGGTCGGTGTAATCGGCGTCCGCCTCCTGCTTCTCGGTTACCGTTTTCGCGTGTTTGTACTTTTGTACGAACTTGGCGTTACGCGGGCGGCAGTCGGGTGCCGTTCCGTTTACGGTAAGCAACATCGGCAGCGGGCCTTCTACGGTTTCCACGCCCCGTTCCAACCGGCGCTTCGCTTTGATTTTACCGTTTTCCACCCCGAGAATCTCTTCTACATAAGTAATTTGCGGCAATTTCAGTTTTTCGGCTACCTGCGGCCCTACCTGGGCCGTGTCGCCGTCGATGGCCTGGCGTCCGCATACAATCAGGTCGTACCCGTCGATTTTGCGGATAGCCATCGAGATAGCGTATGATGTAGCCAACGTATCGGCACCGGCAAAAGCCCTGTCGGTAAGCAGATACCCGTTATCGGCTCCTCTGTATAATCCTTCCCGGATAATTTCGGCGGCGCGGCCGGGCCCCATCGTGAGGATGGTTACGGTACTGCCGGGATTAGCGTCTTTCAGGCGCAGCGCCTGTTCCAAAGCGTTCAAGTCTTCCGGATTGAAGATGGCGGGAAGCGCAGCGCGGTTTACTGTTCCGTCCGCCTTCATGGCGTCTTTGCCCACATTCCGCGTATCCGGCACTTGTTTCGCTAATACGATTATTTTCAAACTCATATTCGATGATATTAGATAATTGTTATATATCCACTTTATTTTTATCAGCGTGCAAAATTAAGAAAACATTCCCTATATCAAAGCACATTTGCCGAAAAGTGCACACTTTATCCTATTCTGCGCATTCGGTGCGGCAGCTTACGAATTGAGCCGTTCCACCGATTTTACCCCTTTTACCCCTTTTATTTTCCTGGCGAGCGACGTAAGCGCCACGGTATCCTTCAGCAGCACGGTGAAGTTCCCCTGAAACAAGCCGTCGACCGAGTCGATGTTGAACGAGCGCAGCGTAATGCCCGGCTCTTTCGAGATAACCGAAGTGATATTGGTAACGATGGCGATATCGTCGCGCCCTACCACCCGGAGCGTAATGATGTAGCCGCCACCCCCTTTTCCGCTCCACCGGGCCTTGATAATGCGGTAGCCGAACCGGCTGAACATCTCTTGCGCATTCGGGCAATCCATGCGGTGTATTTTGATACCCTGCGTGGAAACGAATCCGAATACGTCGTCGCCGTAAATCGGATTGCAACATTTAGCCAGCTTATACTCGATGCCGGTGAGGTTTTTATCGATTACCAGCACGTCTTGCCGCCCCGATATTTCCTCCACTTCGGTAGTAGCGATAAAATTCTCGGCGCTCCGCGTTTCCGTTCGATCGGGAATTTCCTTTTCCCGTTTTTCCATGTCGGCGTATTCGTCGATGACCGTGTTGATGTCAAGCCGTTCTTCCGCTATTTCGATGTAGAAATCGGTTACCGTTTTGAAGCCGTTCCGTTTAATCAGGCGCATCAGGATGGCCTCGTCGATGTCGATTTTCCGGTTTTTGAAGCGCCGTTGCAGCAATTCCTTCGCCAGGGCGGCCGATTTGGCTGCCTCTTCCCGGAGCGCCTGCTTGATTTTTACCTTGGCTTTCGAGGTGGTAACGAACGTAAGCCAGTCGCATTTGGGCGATTGGGTGGGCGAGGTGACTATTTCCACCTGGTCGCCGCTTTTCAAGGTGTATTTGATGGGTACGTTTTTACCGTTTACCCGGGCCGATACGCATTGCGAACCGATTTTGGTATGGATGGAAAAGGCGAAATCCAGTACGGTAGCGCCTTTCGGCAGTTTCACGATTTCCCCTTTCGGAGTAAAGATATAAATCTCGTCGGCGTAGAGGTCGAGCTTGAAATTCTGCATCAGGTCGATGCTGGTCGATTCCTTGTTTTCCAGTACCGTACGTACCGAGGCAAGGAATTCATCAAGCCCGCTTTCGCCCTTGATTCCCTTGTATTTCCAGTGGGCTGCTAGTCCCCGCTCGGCAATCTCGTCCATCCGTACCGTACGGATTTGCACTTCCACCCATTTGTTTTGCGGCCCCATTACGGTGATGTGCAGCGATTCGTACCCGTTGCTTTTCGGGATGGAAATCCAGTCTTTCAACCTTTTGGGGTTCGGCTGGTACATGTCGGTAACAATCGAGTACACCTGCCAGCAATCCGAGCGCTCTTTGTTTACGGGCGTATCCAATACGATGCGGATGGCGAACAAGTCGTAAATGTTCTCGAACTCGATGTTCTGCTTTTTCAGCTTGTTCCAGATGGAGTGAATCGACTTGGTACGCCCCTTTATTTCGAACCGGAATCCTTCTTGTGCGAGCTGTTTCTCGATAGGAGCGATAAACTCGGCGATATACGCATCGCGCGAGCGCTTGGTTTCGTTCAGTTTCCGCTTGATGAAGTCGAAGGTGGTGCGGTCGGTGTACTTCAGCGACAAATCTTCCATCTCGCTTTTAATCTTGTACAATCCCAGCCGGTGGGCGAGCGGAGCGTATAAAAACGATACTTCCGTAGCCAGTTTCAGCCGGTCGTCGTCGCTTACGAAACGTTTCCCCAGCCGCAGCAGGCAAAGGCGGTCGGCAATCATCAGCAAGATTACCCGCACATCTTCCGCAAACGAAAAAAGCAGGTGCGAGAAGTTCTCCGACGTAACGGCCGTATTGCGGGCGTACAATTCGGACGTTTTCAGCAACCGCCTGATAATAAGCGTTACGTCCGGGTAAAATACTTTTTCCACCTCTTCGAGCGAAAGCGTCTGTTTCAAAACCTGCCGGTAAAGCACCAGCGCGATAACCGACGGGGGTTTGA
>JAJBTJ010000265.1:6330-12048 GCA_020860905.1 Parabacteroides sp.
GTGTCGATGTTGCGGAGCAATCCGTTTATGCCGTTTTTATCGCGGTTGTAGCAGTTCAAGGTTTCCGGACGCTGCAAAAGCCCGCGCATCTTTTTTATATTTCCTTTTTGCAGAAAACTCGATAAACTGGCAACCAGCAGCTTATATTTGGAGAGGAATTCTTTGTGCTCTTCGGGGGTAAAGAATGGTTGTGTATCCATATCGTTATCTTTTTTACCGGTTCCACCTGAATAAACCTTAAAACATGCTGTAAAAGTATCTTTTTTATCGGAATAACGATACGCTTCATCCACTTATTTTGATAAATTTGCAAATCAGGGAATGCGGCCGTACGCCGGTTGCCTGTACGCCGTGAAACTCATTAAAATTTAAAACCAGAGAAATATGTTAGCACAAAAAGACCTTGAGCTTCTTTCTGCAAAAGGAATCAGCGAACAACAAATCGAGGAACAACTGGAATGCTTTAAAAAAGGTTTTCCGTATCTTGAAATAGTCGCGTCGGCTTCGGTCGACAAAGGGATTATGGTAATATCGCAGGAAGACCAGGCCATGTATATGGATGCGTGGGACGCTTACCTCACGGAAGATAAGAAAATCGTGAAATTCGTGCCTGCTTCGGGTGCGGCGAGCCGGATGTTTAAGAACTTATACGAGTTTTTATCGGCTCCGTATAACGAGCCGGAAACGCCGTTCGAGCAGAAGTTCTTCGCCGACCTGCCCAAGTTCGCTTTCTACGAAGCGTTGAACGAAACCTGCCGGCGCAACGAAAAGGCTGACATCCCGGCGTTGCTGGCGCAGAAAAAATACAAGGCGGTGGTGGAAAACCTGCTGGACGGGAAGGGGTTGAACTACGGCCAGCTTCCCAAGGGGTTGCTGCTTTTCCACACTTATCCGGAACAGGTGTACCGCACCGCCATGGAAGAACACCTGGCCGAAAGCGCCATGTATGCCAAGAACAATGCCGGCGAGGTAAATATCCATTTTACCGTTTCGCCGGAGCACCAGCCCTTGTTCGAGAAGCTGGTAGGGGAGAAAAAGAACGGTTACGAAAGTAAATTCTCGGTGAAATACGATATTTCGTTCAGCGTGCAGAAACCGAGTACCAATACGGTAGCTGCCGATATGGACAACGA
Source organism: Parabacteroides sp. (assembly GCA_020860905.1). GTDB lineage: Bacteria > Bacteroidota > Bacteroidia > Bacteroidales > Tannerellaceae > Parabacteroides_B. The sequence goes on from JAJBTJ010000265.1 coordinate 7,464, forward strand.
GCCTTTCCGCGATGCGAAAGGAAACCTGCTTTTCCGTCCGGGCGGTCACGGGGCGCTTATCGAAAACCTGAACGATGTGGATGCCGATGTGGTATTCGTAAAGAATATCGACAACGTAGTGCCCGACAGTTTTAAGTGCTCTACCGTAATTTATAAGAAAATTATCGCCGGCGTACTGGTTACGTTGCAGAAACGCATCGACGATTACCTGCGTATTATCGAGAAAGGGAAATACAACCACGCGCAGGTAGAAGAAATGATTCATTTCCTGCAAGATACGCTATGTATCCGTAATGCCGGCCTGAAAGACCTGGAAGACGGCGAGCTTATCCTGTATATCAAGCAGAAGCTGATGCGTCCGTTGCGCGTTTGCGGCATGGTGAAAAACGTAGGCGAGCCGGGAGGCGGTCCGTTCCTGGCGGTAAATCCCGACGGTACGGTTTCGCTCCAGATTCTGGAAAGCTCGCAAATCGACTTGAAAGATCCGGCTAAGAAGGAGATGTTCGACGGCGGCACCCATTTCAATCCGGTAGACCTGGTTTGCTCGGTGAAGAACTACAAGGGGGAGAAATACAACCTTCCCGACTTCGTGGATAAGAATACCGGGTTTATTTCGTATAAAAGCAAGGACGGCCGCGAATTGAAAGCACTCGAACTTCCGGGTTTGTGGAACGGCGCCATGTCCGACTGGAACACGGTGTTCGTGGAAGTACCCATCGAAACGTTCAATCCGGTAAAAACGGTGAACGATTTGTTGCGCAGGGAGCATCAATAAAAAACGGAGTAGAAGGGGGCGTTTGCCGGGAGTACGCTACGGAGGCGGGATGGGAGAAGGCGGTAAGCCACGGAAAAGTGGCGCTGTTTGTCAGGCCATGCGCCAACGGGTGCGAATACCGGGGCGCAGAGAAAAGCAGGGCGCCGAATGGAATCGAATTACCGGATTCCCTGTTTTCAGGTTGATTCCTTCCGCTCCGTACGAATAAAAAGTATTTGATTAGACTGTTTTATACCGGCTTGCGCCGGAATCTTGCCGGGTGAACCGGGCGGGATTCCGGCGTTTGTTTTTCCGGGTTTACCGGTTGTTGCGTACGCCTTTTCCGGAAGAGAGCCTATTTTCCCGGTACGCTATTCCTCCATCACGAGCCGCGCCATCAGGTAGCTAACCGTCGATTCGGCGCCCTGGTTCAGGTTTACGTTCTCTTTTTCCAGCCCGTCGTAACAACCGCCCGTACTCGGGTTGTATACGATTTGGTGCAACTGGTTCTCGCCTAAAAACCAGTTGAAGGCAGTTTGTTGCTTGTCGTAGTACTCTTTCCGGTGGAACTCGTGGAAGAATTTGTTGCAGGCGATTACCGTATAAGCTACGTCGATAGGTTGTTCGCCGTGCGTTTCGCAAGCCCTGTTTTCCGTCATCCACGATTTGTTGGAAATTACCCGCATGTGCTCGCCGGGGAATAGCTTGGAAAGAAGGAAATTGAAAGTCGTTTCCGCTATTTTTTTATAAACGGGCATTCCAGTGGCCCAATACGCACACAGCAAAGCTTCGGGTAATACGCTGTTGGCGTACGTAAGGCAGGTTTCGAACCATTCCCAACCGGGGTGCGCTACCTGCCGGTAAAGTGCGACCAGCTTGTCGGCGAACGTCCGGATAAGCGCCTGCGTTTCGGGCGACTTGTGTGTTTTGTTGTAATAATACAGTCCTTTGATGGCGAAAGCCATCGCCCGTGGTGACGTAATTTGTTGTAACGCAGGCTGCGAGCAACGTAGCAACCGGATGGCCTCCCGGGTCCACTCGGCCGGCATGCCGTTGGGATGTGCAGCCAGGTAACCTAAGGCCCATACAGCCCGTCCGTTCGAGTCGTCGAGGTTTACTTCCCGGTTTTGCGGGGTAAATTGCCGGTTTTCGTCTACATAATTCAGGAAACTTCCGTCGTCTTGCTGGCAGTGCCGGATAAAATTCAGGTAGATACGAATGTAATCCCTGCACACATCGGCGCCGGAGTGGAGGTAAAGCAAGCTCATGGCGATAAGCGCCCGCGCGTTGTCGTCAAGCGTGTAGCCGGATTGGAGGTCGGGGGCGTTTACTACCGAGAACTGAATCATGCCGAAATCGCGCGTAAGCCGTTTGATATGCCTTAAATTCACCGGCGGAAGAGTGTAATGCAATGGTTCGGCCTCACCGGCCACTTTCCGGAAGGCGAGAGCATGGGCGATGGCCGAGTTCTCCCAAGCAGTAGCCACCATTTTTTGTAATCCGTTGATTCGGATTTGGTTGCGCAGTTTTTTGTCGGTAATAAGTTGGATTACCGCTTTAGCCAATTGGGCGGAATCCCGGAAGTCGACGATGATGCCCGAATGGTCGCTCAATACTTCCAGTGCGTGCGGGATAGGGGTAGAAACGCAGGCGCACCCGCAACTCAGGGCATATACGAAGGTGCCGCTTACGGCCTGGTTCGGGTCGCGCGAGGTAAAGAGGTAAATATCCGTGAGTTGCAGATACTCCAGCAACACGGATAACTCCAGGTAGGCGTTTACGAAGCGCACATGCTCTTCCAGGTGAAGCGTTTTTACCTTATCTTCCAGCATTTCGCGGTAGGCTTCTCCTTCGTTTTTTACCACGGTAGGATGGGTTTTGCCGATAACGAGGAAAATCACCGAAGGGTCGGCCTGTACGATGGCGGGTAAGGCGTCGAGCGTAGTTTCGATGCTTTTGCCCGAGCTGAGCAGCCCGAAGGTAGAAAGCACGGTACGCCCGGATACGTCGTATTTCTTTTTCAGCTCTTCCTTATCTAAATGCGGTACCAGGTGGGTGCCGTGCGGGATAACGGTTATTTTTTCTTCTTCCACCCCGTAAACCGTATGGAGCAAATCGGCCGATTTGCGGGTCATCACGATAATGCCTCCGCAATGGTCGGCTATTTGCTTTACATGTTTTTTCCGGTCGTCGCCGGGCTCGGGCAATACGGTATGGAATACGCCGATAACCGGTTTCCGGAGGGTTTCGAGCAGCGAGATAAAATCGTTTTCATGCCCGTTCGCATAAAAACCGAACTCGTGTTGAATCAACACAAGTTCGATCATCGGGTCGTTATTGATTTTTTCGGCTGTCGCTTTGTATTCGGCAGAGTCGGATGCATTCAGCTTGTATTTCACCCGGTTCGGGTAAGCATGCTTTTCCGTATCCGACTCCAGCGCGCACACCCTCAAAAGAAAAAAATCGTTGAATTTGTCGGTGAGCGCCTGGATAAGGTCGTCCGAATAGGTAGCTATTCCGCACTCCCGGGGCGGATACGTGGTAATGCACAGGATTTCTTTCATTTATATTCCCTATTTATATTTTATTAATTCTTTTAGTAGTTCGGATAAACTGACGGAGGCACAGGCGATACGTTCGTCGGCTGCGCCATAGTATATATATAACGTGTCACCTTGTAAAAATGTTCCAGTGGGGAAACATACCAAGTCTACTACGCCCGAGATTTCGTAGTCCATCATCGGCTTGAAAAGCGGATAGGGCAGGCGCGATAATTCAATCAGCGGATTATCCAGGTCTAACAGAGCGGCGCAGGCCGCGTACGAATTTCCTTCCGGCAGGCACTCTACGCTGTGGTAGATGGTAACCCATCCTTCCGGCGTTTCTACGGGCGGGCATCCGGCCCCGATATAGCAGGTTTCGTGGTTGAACTTGGGAATGAACAGGATGTGGTCGGTAAACTGGCGGAAATACGTTTCCCAGTACTCGGGCGTCAGGTCGTCGAGGTTTTCGACGGAGGCTATTTGTATCTGCGGTTTCACCCGGTGCATAAAGTAGAACCGGCCGTTTATTTTCCGGGGGAAGAAAACCACGTTCTTGTCCCAGATAAACGTTTTTTTATGGCCTTCGGTTTCGTATCCCCGTACGTTCCAGGTGTAATAGGGGTCCATTATCTCGCCCAAACTGTCGGTGAGTTCCTTGAATTTCTCGAAAGTAAACTGCGGAACCATGATTCCTTTCTTCTCGAAATGTACCAGGTCGGTCGAGGTAGCTAAGGCTCCGAGTGCGTTCGCCCCGTCGTAAGCGGTGTAGGTGAGGTAATACAGGTTATCTATTTTTACGATGCGCGGGTCTTCCACCCCGTGCGACTCGTACGGGTATTGCGGATAAATAACCGGATAATCGTCGCGTTTCACTAAATCTAACGGCCCGTCGAACCGGCAGTAGCCGATAGTAGAGTAGTTACCTGTTTTAACTGCCCGGTAAAACATGTGTACCTGATTGCCTTCTGCAATTACCGCGGGATTCAGTACGCCGTCGTCTTCGAACTCCAGCGCGGTTTTTTCCAATACCACGCCTTCTCTTTTTACATGTATCATAATTCGTTCGTTTTAGTTTGATGAATTTATCTATTAACAAAACCCGGATAACGCCCCGCTTGTTTGCCGGCATCCTGTTTTTATATCGACGAAAGTACATGACAAAAATTAATTTTAGACAGCAGAACAAAAGAACGAGAATCCATTCTCTTACCAGCCCCCGCCTACCGAGCCTTGAAAAACACCGGCCACATCGTATGGCCCCTCGGGCCTCAGATACTATCTTAAAAAG